>SCQA01000081.1 GCA_004298725.1 bacterium | reverse complement strand
TATCCTTTGCCGGTCATCGCCATAGTCAACCAGAGGCCGCGCGGCTACTGCATGGAAACAGGCGTGTCAATGGTCGAGATAAAACAAGCGCTTACAAGCCTACTTGGCTGAGAGCCATTAGAAGGCCTTGACATTCAAGGGCGACTTGCCTATATAATATAATGTATGCGCTTTTGGCGCGGTTTCACACGGGAGGGGTTAACATGAACTACTTAAAAACCACGGTTTTGCTTGCAATACTCAGCGCCATACTGATATTTTTCGGAAGCGCTCTCGGCGGCAAGAACGGTGCCGTCACCGCTCTTATACTTGCCGGAGTCATGAACTTCGCCATGTACTGGTTCAGCGATAAAATAGTTCTTGCCATGTACAGAGCAAAAGAAGTGACCTCTGCCGAGGCCCCGGTTCTTGTCGGCACCGTGCGCGACCTTACCATGAAAGCCAACCTTCCCATGCCCAAAGTTTACATAATGGAAAACGACGCGCCAAACGCCTTCGCAACCGGCAGAAACCCGTCTCACGCGGCTGTTGCCGCCACCACCGGCATATTAAAACTTCTGACTAAGGAAGAGCTTAGCGGCGTAATCGGACATGAACTTGCCCACATCAAAAACCGCGACATTCTCATAGCAACCGTTGCCGCCACCATTGCGGGCGCGATAAGCTATCTGTCGCACATGGCGTACTGGGCGTCGCTTTTCGGCGGCGGCAGAAGAGACGGCGACGAAAGAGGCGGCGGGGGCATTGAGCTTTTAATTATGATGATAGTCGCGCCGATAGCGGCGATGATAATTCAGCTTGCCATATCCCGCGCAAGGGAATACGGCGCTGACGACGGCGGAGCGCGCATAGCGGGCAACCCACTGTACCTCGCAAACGCTTTAAGAAAGCTCGATTACTACAACAAACGCATACCGATGGAAGGCGTAAATCAGGCGACAAGCCACATGTTCATCGTAAGCCCGCTTAGCGGCGGCTCTTTCGTTAAATTATTCAGTACGCACCCGCCTATAGAAGAGCGCATCAAAAGGCTCGAAGCGATGATAGGCCTACGCTGAAGGAATACATCCTCTTTTTTAACAATACTTCGCTAAGGTTTTTTCTTTTTGCTTTTTCATTGCATTTTTGTTAATTTTAAGCGTTGCATAGTCTTAGTGACACTGGGGGTCTTTTACAATCATGGCAAGTTCAAACACAGGCTGGAAAGCCGCGTGCGTCATAGCGGCTATCGCTCTGTCAATAACGCTTTTTTACGGATGCTCTAAAAAAGACGGACAGTCAACAACCGAAACTTCAAAAGAAGCGGCAACGGAAAAGTCCGGCAAGGGACACTTCGACAAGGGCGTTCAGCTCGGCTTAAAAAAACAGCACGCGGAAGCCATAAAAGAATATGAAGAATCCATCAAGATAAACCCGTCCGTGCCGGAGCCGTACAACAACCTCGGTTTTGAATACTATGACACGGGTGACTACGACAAGGCGATTGCCAACCAGAAAAAAGCTCTTGAGCTAAACCCCAATATTCCGCTTGCGTACTACGGCATGGCGCTCGCGCTTGAAAAGAAGGGCGAAAAAAAATCGGCTATAGAAAACTGGCAGGCGTTCATGAAGCTTTCCGAACCACACAGCAAGTGGTGGATGGAGGCGCAAAAACACATACAGGCGCTTCAAGGCAAGGCCCCGGCAAAGAAGGGCAAGACAAGCAAACAACTGTCGCCGAAGCAGTAAACAAGGCCCCCTTTATCTGGTAAGACAGGTTACAGTTCCGCATTTGCTTATTCAACAGATATGTTTATAAACACATTGAAGAATAATTTTTAAGCGAACATCCTCATCCGTCGACAAAGTTAATGCCTATCGAGCTTCAATAGGTTCAGAACGCTTACTCGATTAAAAACAAGGGGGCCGGCTTTTATCAGCCGGCCCCCTTGTCTATTTTATTTTAAACAAAGCTATTTTCCTAAATCATCTACAAGGCTTATAACCTTTTGAAACCGCTCCTTCTGAACGCCGCTTGCAAGCTTTTCAGCGTCAGCCTGTTTGCCTTCGAGTATCATGGGAACAAGCTCGGCCTCGCGCGATTTCTTAAAGGCGTTCCAAGTAACAACAAGCTCCTTCAACTTAGTGTCCTTGCCTGCTGGGGCTTTAATATTCGCAAGCATCGTACTGACGGCATTGGCCGTGTCTTTCACAAGCTTTTGCTGGTCAACCCCGCGCTTGTCTTTATTTTTAAGCATGGTCACAAGAGAATCCCTTGCTTCGACTATCTTTACCTTCAAATCTCCGAACTCTCCGGCCATGGCCGGTAGCGCGGCAATTATAAAACTGAATATTATTAAAAACACAAAAAGCTGTTTTGTCTTTTGATGCCTCATAAAAATTCCTCCGTTAACGTTGCCATGATGAATACGGCAGTGGTTTAATATTTCTTCTCCGCTAAAATCTAAATTCTTTCTCCGTTTATACCTCCTTTCGCAATTAATTTTAAAAAACTTCTCCTGTGGAATTGGCCACATATGTTAAACGGTTTCTTCATATCAAATATAATAACTACTGCAAACTGTCAAGTGAATTGCGTCCGCAACCGGTGCACGCGCCAAATAAAGCCTCAAATTAACCCATTTAGCATACAAAATAAGGCCTCGTCTATCTTTTTCGATTGGTGCTTTTTAATAAATAACACGGAGCGTCCGCGCCGCATTAATTCAATGGCAACGCACGGCGCTGTATAAAATCAACTGCTTGTCTGTCGTCGTGCTATGCCGTTTGCCATCTTTATATTCTTGCCTAAAAATTTGCGTTCGAAACATAAAAAGGCCCGGATAATTTATCCGGGCCTTTTTATGCGCTGAGAAACCTCTGATTAATTCTTTTCCGCAGTCAAAAGGTATCGGGTATCAATTCTGAGATGTCTTTTCCGACAACCGTTACCTGTTTTTTCCTCAACTTTACCCCTCACCCTACCCTCTCCCAAGAAGGGGATTGATATCCCTCAAGGGGAGAGGAGAAAAAAAGAAATTAATCAGACCTTCTCTAATTTTTATCTTATTTAACAAACACTCTGCGGTAGCACGCGCAATATTCGGGGGAAAAATTTTTAAATCTGGCGCGAAATACCTTAACAAGTATACGGCAAAAACTTATTTGAACGGATTTTTTATCATTATAGCGTCGTTCCTGTTGGCCCCCACGGAGACCATTACAACCGGAACGCCCGCAAGCTCCTCAAGCCGCTTTAAATACTTCTGCGCCTTTGCCGGAAGCTTTTTCAAATTCTTTGCCCCGTTGGTGGGGGAAAGCCAGCCTTCCATAACCTCGTAAACCGGCTCGCAATTCGACAACACGGAGACCTCGGTGGGAAATTCGTCCAAAACCTTGCCGTTGTATTTATATCCGGTGCAAATGTTGATTTTTTCCGTATTATCAAGCACGTCAAGTTTTGTGATAACAAGTCCATCAAGTCCGTTAACGCGCGCGGCATACCTTAGCGCTACCGCGTCAAACCAACCGCATCTTCTCGGCCTGCCTGTCGTGGCGCCGTATTCGTTGCCTTGCTCCCGAAGTTTATCGGCCTCGGCTCCGGAAAGCTCCGTTGGGAACGGCCCCTCGCCCACCCTTGTGGCGTACGCCTTTGATATGCCTATGACAGAGTCAATACGCGTGGGGCCTATGCCGGAGCCGGTGCAAGCGCCTCCGGCTATGGTCGAGCTTGACGTAACGTACGGGTACGTGCCGTGGTCAATATCCAACAGCGTGCCCTGCGCGCCTTCAAAGAGGACTTTTTTACCGGCCTGCATGGAATCATAGACAAACTTTGAAGCGTTCTTTATATGCGGCCCGAGAGCGGCCGCGAAGGTCATGTAGCTGTGGTATATTTCGTGTATCTCAAAGCCCTCTTCATGAAGAATGGTCGTTATATAGTGGTTCTTCTCAAGCAGGTTTGCTTTCAGCTTGGCTCTGAATTCGCCTTCGTCAAGAAGGTCGGCGCATTTTATGCCGCACCTTGCGACCTTGTCTTCATACGCCGGGCCTATGCCTCTGCCGGTTGTGCCTATCCTGGCCTTGCCCCTGAGCCTCTCTCTGGCAAGGTCGAGCTTTTTGTGATACGGCATTATAAGGTGCGCGTCTTTACTGACTATAAGGTCTTCCGGACGGAATATGCCCTTGGCCTTTAAAACGCCAATCTCTTTTAAAAGCACTTCAGGGTCAACTACTACGCCGTCGCCTATCACGCATGTCTTGCCCTGATGGAGTATGCCCGAAGGAATTAGATGAAATATGAACTTCTCGGAACCGGTTATAACGGTATGCCCGGCGTTGTTGCCGCCCTGAAAGCGCACCACCATATCCGCCTGCTCGGTAAGGATGTCGACAACCTTGCCCTTGCCTTCGTCGCCCCACTGGGCGCCTATTATTACTACGGCCTTAGCCATTTTGCCATGTCCTTTTTTTCAAACGCGCCTTGGTTTTTCGCCGAGCGCCGTTATGATATTTTCAACGTCAAAAGCGAAGCCTGTCGCCGCCATGTCAAAGCCGTATTTGCCAAGAAGGTTATCGTACCTGCCGCCGCTGAGTATTGACTTGCCGACGCCTCTTGCGAACCCTTCAAAGATTATGCCCGTATAATAATCAAAACCCCTTACTTCGCCGAGGTCTATGGTTACAAAGTCTTTAAAACCTTTATCCGCAACTATACTGAAAACACATTTTAAATTTTCAAGCGAACGCGACGCGGCGCTCGCGCCGGACTTTCCAACAAAAGCGGACGCTTTTTTTATGACTTCGTCCTCGCCGTAAAACGTGGTGAGATTCAAAAGAAGCTCTCTGTCGGCTTTTGCAATCTTTCCGCCAAGCGAGTTTATTATTTGATCAAGGCCTGATGAATCTTTTATGCCTATCGCCTCTTTTATAAGCTTTTTTTCCGGCTCTGAAAGATTTAAACCGTCAAACACGGCCCTTAAAAAACCGACGTCGCCGATGTCTATTTTAAAATCCTTAAGCCCTAATTCGCGCAAAGCCTCCGCCGCGATAATTATCATTTCAGCGTCCGCCTCTGGCGAAGACTCTTTTGCAATGTATTCAGCCCCAACCTGAAGCACCTCGCTTCTTCTGCCGTCGCGGTTATCGTGGTAGCGAAGCACGCTTGCATTATAACAGAGCTTCAGAGGAAGAGGATAATCCCTCATGCGGGTTGCCGCAATGCGAGCTATCTGGGGAGTAATGTCCGGCCTTATGGCCACTACGCGGCCCGTGGAAGGGTCTATGAACTTCAAAACCCTGTCCTTAAGGTTATCTCCCATGCCGAGGGATAGCACGTCAACGTACTCTAAAAGCGGGGTTATGACCCGCTTAAACCCGTAGCGGCTGAATATGGCAAGTATTTTAGTTTCAACAACCCCGATGCCAAGGGCATCCTCAGGAAGTATATCACGGACGCCTTGCGGAAGCGATATGGCGGGCGGATTTTTCATAAAATACCAGAGTTGCGGTAATTTAACAGGTTGTTGTTCAGGCCGCTCACCGGTCAGCAACACTACATGGCAAGCTTTATAAATAACATTTTACAAACTTTTTCAAGAGAGATACCTTATTTTAAGGTATCTCTCCAAAAAATGCGACAACGAGCGCGGATAACCTATGGCTAAAGATGGTGGCAATGCCCGCAACAGTATTCCTTCACCAAGAACCGGCCACGGATAACCGATAACTTTTTACAGCTCCACTACCTTAACGGAAATCATGTTGGGAAGCTTAAGCAACTTGTCCATAAGCCCTTTTGAGAGCGGAGTATCAAGGCTCCAGACTGAAACGGCCTGCCCTCCAACGGACTGCCTGCCAAGATGCAACCTTGCTATATTATGGTTGCCGGCCGCAAGCAAAGTGCCGACATTGCCGATAACGCCAGGCTTATCTTCATTATGAAGAAGAAGAAGATTGCCCTCCGGCACCGCGTCAAGGAAGAACTTGTCTATCTTGACGATGCGCGGCTCCTTTTTGCCGAATAACGCGCCTTCAACCACGCTCTCGCACTCTCTTGTCTTTACCTTTATGGTAATGGCGCTTGCGAAGTCAGTTGAGCGCGACGTCTTTATCTCCACTACCTTTATGCCGCGCTCCTTTGCAACAAACGGCGCATTCACGAAATTAACGTACTGGTCAAGCACCTGATCAAGAATGCCCTTTATGCAGGCTATGGTTATGGGCGCGACGTCATAGTTTACCACGTCGCCGGAATATTCGACGGTTATCTCCTCAACCCCGCCCTTAAGAATTTGCCCCTGAAAGCTTCCAAGTTTTTCGCCGAGGCTGATATATGGGCCAAGGGCGCTTAAAAGGTCGGAGGGAATTGACGGAACGTTTACCGCGTTTCTTATGGTGCCGGCTGTAAGATAATCCGTTATCTGCTCGGCTATGGCTATGGCCACGCTCTCCTGCGCCTCGAACGTGGACGCGCCGAGATGCGGCGTAAGTATGACTTCTTCAAGCTGTAAAAGCGGGTTATCCGCCGGCGGCGGTTCTTTCTCAAAGACGTCAAAGGCCGCGCCCGAAACTATCTTCGCCTTTATGGCCTCGGCAAGGTCCTTTTCATTCACTATGCCGCCTCTGGCGCAATTGATAATCTTTACGCCTTTTTTCATCTTCTTAAACGCTTCGACGTTGACGATGTTTTTGGTTTCCGCGGTCATGGGCACGTGTATAGAGATGAAATCGCTCTTGGCAAAAAGCTCGTCCATTGAAACAAGCGAGATGCCCATCTTATCGGCGGCCTCGGCGGAAATAAACGGGTCGTACGCGATGACGTTCATCCTTAGCCCCTGCGCGCGCGAAGCCACGACGCTTCCGATATTGCCCACGCCAAGTATGCCGAGCGTCTTGCCCGTAACCTCGGTTCCCTCGAACTTCTTCTTTTCCCACTCGCCGCGCTTCATTGAGGCGGTCGCCTGCGGTATCTTCCTTGAAAGGGCCATCATCATGGCAACGGCGTGCTCGGCGGTGGTTACGGTGTTGCCGCCCGGCGTATTCATTACGACTATGCCCTTCTTTGTGGCGGCTACCATGTCAACGTTGTCAACGCCGGTACCGGCCCTGCCGATGACCTTAAGGTTTTCAGCCGCCTCTATTATCTCGGCAGTGGCCTTGGTGGCGCTTCTAATGACAAGCGCGTGATAATCTTTTATTTTAACCTTCAACTCTTCAGGCTTCAGGCCGGTTATTACGTCGCAGTCAATACCCGGCTTGCTCTTTAGAATTTCAACGGCCTTTGCCGACATGCTGTCGCTTATAAGTACCTTCATTATTTATAACCCTCAAGGAGTATTTGCTGTGCCGCGGCCACGCCCTTTCCAAGCTCCACCTTATGGCCGAACTTCGACAGCGCCATTTCTATGGCGGCTATGGCGATTATCATGTCAAACGTATCCACGTAACCAAGGTGCGCTATACGCAGTATCTTGCCCTTTAAGTGGTCCTGCCCTCCGGCCATGGTCACGCCGACTTCGTCGCGCAGGTATTTAACAAGCTTTCCGCCGTCAACGCCATCCGGCACGAATACGCCGGTTGTCGCGTTTGACGGGCTTTCCGGCGCGAGAAGTTTAAGGTTCAACGCCTTGGAAGCGGCCCTCGCGGCGCGCGCAAGCCTGTCGTGCCTTGCGAAAACGCCCTGCAAAGTCTCCGCCTTTATCATTTTAAGCGCTTCAAGAAGGCCTATTATAAGAGTAACCGCCGGCGTGTACGCCGTGGTGTTGTCCTTGAGGTTCTTTCTCTCTTTTTTGAAGTCAAAATAAAATCTCGGGCATTTCGCGGTTTCCTGAAACTTCCATGCCTTCTCGCTGAGCGCCGCGAACGCAAGGCCCGGAGGAAGCATGAACGCCTTTTGCGAGCCTGAAACAAGCACGTCTATGCCCCAGTCGTCCATCGGCAGGTCGAAAACGCCGACTGCGGTTATTCCGTCCACTATAAGCAGGCAATTTTTCTCTTTCGTAAGGGCCGCAAGCTCCTTTACAGGGTGCGCGGCTGTGGTTGACGTTTCACTTGCCTGCACCATAACGGCCTTGATGCTCGGGTTTGAATCAAGTATCTTTTTAACGTCAGCGGGGTTTACGGCCTTGCCCCACTCAACGGTCAGCCAGTGCGCCTTTAAGCCGTACGCCTCGGAAATTTTGCCCCAGCGCTCGCCGAACTTTCCGCCGTTTACGATTATCACTTCATCGCCGGGCGAAAAAAGGTTCGTTATTGAGCCTTCCATGGCGCCGGTGCCTGATGCCGCAAGTATTAAGACATCCTGTTTTGTCTGAAAGACATATTTAAGCAGTTCGGCGGCCTCTTTAAAAATCTCGGAGAACTGCGGTGTTCTATGGTGTATTATCGGAGCCGCCATCGCAAGAAGCGCTGACTCTGGTACTGGTGTTGGACCCGGCGCTAACAAATACTTCTTCTTCATGACGCTAAAAACCCCCTTAAACTATTTTTTGACGTTAGTCAGCATCGTCAATACTTACGGAAATTGACCTCTAAAATTAACAAAAGGCTTCTACCATGTCAAGGATAAAGAAGATTACTATGTCAAAGAGAATTTCGTACGCTGGAAGATCGCTGACATACACAGTAAGCACAAATTGCAAGAACCGTAACACCTATTAAAAAAATAAGGATCGGCTTTCGTATTTGTCTGTTAACGCTTTAAAGCACCGCCTTCTTCTCCTCAAACCACTTGTAAAGCGCCGGAAGCACCATGAGCGTCAAGATAGTCGACGTTATAAGCCCTCCCACCACAACTGTTGCAAGCGGCTTCTGTATTTCAGAGCCCGGGCCTGTGGCGAATAGCATGGGCACAAGCCCGAGGATGGCCACCAGCGCGGTCATTAAGACGGGCCTAAGCCTCTTTTCGCATCCGGTTACAATAGCCTCCTCAAGGCCAAGCCCTTCCTCGCGTAACGTGTTTATATAAGAAACAAGCACCATTCCATTCAACACGGCCACCCCGAAAAGGGCGATAAATCCGACTGAAGCCGGCACGCTCAGGTATTGCCCTGATATTAGTAGCCCGAAAATGCCTCCGATAAGCGCAAACGGGAGGTTAAGGATTATAAGCGTAGCGTACTTTACCGAGTTAAAGGTCGAAAAGAGCAAAAAGAATATGAGCGCTATCGTAAGCGGCACGATTAACGAAAGCCTCTTCATGGCCCGCTGCTGGTTCTCAAAAGCGCCTCCCCATACGACATAATATCCGGCTGGGAGCTTTACCTCTCCGGCTATCTTTTCCTGCACTTCTTTTACAAAACCTCCTATATCTCTGCCCTCCACGTTAGACTCGATAACTATCCGTCTTTTCGAGTTCTCCCTGCTTATCTGCGCCGGCCCCTCTGACATATATACACGCGCGAGCGTCGAGAGCGGGATGTTTGCGCCGTTTGAGGCCTTTACAAATATATTTCCTATCGCCTCAACAGAATTTCTTTTTTCCTCCGGAAAACGGAGGAAGACGGAAAACCTCCTATCGCCCTCAAAGACGTCCGTTGCGACCTTACCGCCTATCGCCGTCTCTATAATCTCTTGAATATCGGCTATGTTGATGCCGTATCTGGCGATCTTGCGCCTGTCTATGTCAACCGTTATATAAGGCTGACCTGCGGTCTGCTCCACTCTCAGGTCGGTTACACCTTTGACCGTAGCCATTACCTTTGCGATGCTACCGGCCTTTTCATTCAGAACGTCCATATCGTCGCCGAAAACCTTTATAGCCACCTGTGATTTTACGCCTGAAATAAGCTCATCCACTTTAAGCGCTATCGGCTGGGTGACGTTAAGGCCGATTCCGGGTATCTTTTCAAGCTCCTTTCTTATCTTTTCCACAAGTTTTTCCTTAGTCGAAGTGGTCTTCCATTCCCCTCTCGGTTTAAGGATTATAATGGGGTCGCTTATGTTAGGCCCCATAGGGTCCGTGGCTATCTCAGCGGCGCCTATCTTTGAAACGACCGTCACGACCTCCGGGAACTTCAAAAGGGCCTGCTGAACCTTGTTCTCTATCTCGACGGATTCAAGAAGCGAAATGCTCGGAAGCCTTATAACCTGCGTTGTCAGCGAACCCTCGTCAAGTATCGGCATGAACTCCGTGCCGAGAAACAGAGAAAAGGCAAGGCTTGCGATCAAAATAACAAAAGCTGAAAGAACAACCTTTTTAGGATGCTTTATAGCCTTTCTTAATGCCGGAAGATAAGGCTTTTTTAGCCACCTGATTATGAAGCTCTCCTTTTCTTCTCCAGCCTTGAGGAAAAAAGAGCAGAGTACCGGTATTACGAATACTGAAAGCACAAGAGATGAAAGGAGCGCTATAGCGACGGTAAACGCAAGAGGAGAGAACATCTTCCCTTCCATCCCCTCAAGCGTCATAATGGGAATAAACGTTATGGCTATTATAAGCTCGCCGAACAGGGACGGCTTTCTTACCTCAAGTACCGCGGCAAGAATCACATGAAGCCTGTTTTTGGAAGCGTCGGCCTCGGACAAGTGCCGCTGTACGTTCTCAACCTGTATAATCGCCGCGTCAACCACCATGCCAAGCGAGATTGCAAGGCCGCCAAGAGACATGAGGTTGGCCGTAAGCCCCACCTTCCACATGACGATGAACGTGGAGAGCACCGCCAGCGGAAGCGTAAATGCCACTACGAGCGCCCCCCTGAAGTTCCTCAAGAAAATATACAACACTATAATTACGAGAATAGCGCCTTCCTCCAGCGCTTTTGTGACCGTCTCAAGACATTTCTTAACCAGATCGGCCCTGTCATAGAAAGGCTTTATCTTAATGCCGTCAGGCAGGACGCTACCCTTGTTTATCTCCTCCACCTTTGCCTTGACGCCGGCTACTACGTCCCTTGAGCTTCCGCCCTTTATCATCATCACAATGCCTGCTACCGCCTCGCCCTTGCCGTCCTTTACGACCGCCCCGTGCCTTGTCTCCGGACCAAAAGTTATCCTTGCCATGTCTTTCACAAAAATAGGCACTCCGTTGCGGGAGTTGACCACGATGTCTTCTATATCCTTTAACGACTGAATCAAGCCGACGCCCCTTATGATATAGCGCTCCGAGGAATGCTCGAGTATGTCGCCTCCCGCGTTTGAGTTGTTTTCAGCAACCGCATTAAATACCTCTTTAAGCGAGAGGTCATACTTGCGTAGCCTGTCCGGCTCTATCAGCACCTGATACTGCTTGACGTGCCCGCCAAAGGCGTTTACGTCCGTAACCCCCGGAACGGTCTTGAGTATCGGCCTTACGATCCAGTCTTGAATCGTCCTTAATTCCATCAACCGGGCCGTATCCGCTTTTAAGCCATCAGGCCTCTCAAGGGTATACTGGTATATCTCGCCGAGCCCGGTTGAAACAGGGCCCATAACGGGCTCCACCCCGGCTGGCAATTTTCCCTTAGCCTCTATAAGCCGCTCAAGTATCAGTTGCCTTGCAAAATAAATATCCACACCGTCCTCAAAGACGACCGTCACCATGGACAGGCCGAACTTGGAAAGAGACCTCAGCTCCTGCATCTTAGGAAGCCCGGTCATCTGCACCTCTACAGGATAAGTGATTAGCTTTTCCACCTCGACAGGGGAACGGCCCGGGGCCTCGGTTATTATCTGCACCTGCACGTTTGTAACGTCCGGAAAAGCATCTATCGGAAGCTTATAAAAGGCATAGACGCCGATACCCACAAGAAGAAAAACCGCTATGATCATCAAAAGCCTCTGCTTCAAAGCAAAGGTTATAAGCCTGTCTATCATTGACCTGTTCCTCCGATTTCAATCGTTAATGCCCTTACTCGGCCAGATCTGCCTTTTGCCCTTCTGATTTCAATGTGAACGCGCCCTTAACCACTATTTTATCCCCTTCCTTAACGCCGGAAATTACCCTGCGATGGCCGTCAAACCGCGGGCCTATTTCAATAATCCGCTTCTCGAACTTGCCGTAGCTCTGCTCTATAAACACGATGGTTTTATCGCCCTCGCGCTGAAGCGCGCTCTCCGGCACGGCAAGCACCTTCTCCCTTTCAGAAATTGAAATTTTGACTGTGGCAAACATCTCGGGCTTAAGCATGCCTTTCGGGTTTTCAACCTCGGCCCTAACCTTTACGGAGCGCGTCTCAGCGGCAATCACCTCTGATATGTAGCCGAGCTTTCCACTGAAAACTTTTTCAGGATAAGCTGACACCGCTATTGCTACAGTTTGTCCCTTTTCTATCTTTGAGATGTCGGTCTCAGGAATATCCGCGATAACCCAGAGGTTTGAGAGGTCCGCGACCGTAAAAAGAGGCTTTACGGGTTCAACCACCTCACCGAGCGTAAGATGCCTTTCTATGACCGTGCCTGAAATCGGCGAATATATGGCGACCGTCGAATTGATGGTGTGTTCCTTGCCTATAGCTGATATTTCTTTTTCCGTCATTCCAAACAAGTGAAGCCTGTCTTCCGTAGTCTTTAATTCCGTTCTTGTCAAAAGATACTCACCCTCGCGCTTCTGGAATTCGCCGGTTGATATCACCTTGCCCTCAAGGACTATCTTTGCCCTTTCATAGGACTTCCCGGCTATTTCAAAAGCCGTCTTTGCCTTGAGATATTGGCTCTGCGCCTCTCCAAGCTCCGGGCTGTCTATTACGGCGAGAGGCTGTCCCTTTGTTACATGACCGCCCGGGTTCACAAATATCTCCACTGCCCTTCCCGGTATCCGCGGGCCGACGTGGGCAAGTCTGGTTTCATTTACCGAGACCTTGCCGGTAAAAGCATACCCCACGCTTAAAGGTCTTAATGAAAGCGCCTCTGTCTTTATAGCCGCATGTTGAGTCGCCTCAGGGCTGAGGGTTATAATCCCTGTTTGCTCATCTCCATGACGGCCTTTTTCTTCTGCATGCTTATCGGTTCCGTGTTCGGCTTCCTTTTTCGGTTCCTCCGGTTTCCCGCATCCTAAAAGAAAAGCTAACGCTAACAGGGCTAATAAAGTTTTTCTGAAAACCATGAATGTCTCCTTCCGTTGCTTCATTTGTTTTATTGCGGCAGGCCGCCTGCCGCTCTTTCAAGCGTTGCCAACGACGACTCAAGCTCAAAAAGCGACTGGTAATATTCTACAAAGGTCGTCCTGTATACTCTCTGTGCGTCAAGGTAATCAAGAAGCGCTGACTCACCGTGCCTGTATGAGAAATCCGCTATCCTTAACGCCTCATCAGCCTCTTTCAAAAGCCCCTTATCAAAAACCTCTATCTGGTCGATTGCCGTTGCGTAGTTCTGGTACTCTTCGGTCACGGACTTCACCAGTTCCACCTTTATTCTGTAGACTTCAGCCTCTGCCTTCGTCTTC
Source organism: bacterium (assembly GCA_004298725.1). Lineage (GTDB taxonomy): Bacteria > Desulfobacterota > GWC2-55-46 > GWC2-55-46 > GWC2-55-46 > SCQA01. The sequence goes on along the minus strand of SCQA01000081.1, from coordinate 5,805 downwards.
TCGGCTGAAGCAGTTTTAATCTCACCTTTTCTCTGATACCAGAAAGGAATGGGCACGGACAGACCGACTCCGTATGCGTCCCTGCCCAACTCCCTGTTAAAAAAACCTTTCACGGTTACATCCGGGAAAACTGACGCCCGCTCCTTATCAAGCGAGTAGCCCTTTGCCTCGGCATCCTTTTTTGCCTTAAGTAGCAGGGGATGTTTTCCCATGGCGCTTGATAAGAGCGCCTGAAGATCATATTTCCTTTCATGGGCCTTAAACACCCCTTCCACGTCGAAACCGTCTTTCAGTGTATTTCCCGTAAGCCCGTTCAAAATCGCCTTTGAGGCGGCAATGGTATTTCCAGCCCTTTTAACTTCCTTATCAGCGCGAAGCGCCTCCACCCTTGCCTTTATACGCTCAAACTCTGGCGACTCGCCAGCCCTAACCTTAAGCTCGACGGTCTTTAAGAGTTCAACGGCTATCTTTGAATTCTCTTTGGCTGTCTCCAGAATCCTTTTATCTTTTAAAAGCCGGAAAAACGCCCTTTTAACCTCCGCTCTGAGTTGAAGGCGAAGATCGTCTAATTCCTTTTCAGAAGCTTCTACCGAGGCTTTTGCGGCCCTTTTTCTGAAATACCTCTTGGACGGCCATTCAAGAGGCTGGCCTACCCCGAGAGAGTACTCGCCTTTTGACTCCCCTGTATCAGTGGATTTTCCTCCTCCAACTTCAAAAGAAACCTCAGGATTGGGATAGGCAACTGCCGAGACGGCTTCGCCTCTGATAGCCTCAAGGTTAGCCTTATAAACCGTTGCCGAGGGGTTCGCGTCAATCGACATGGACAGCAGTTCATCCAGAGTAAAAACCTTCCTTTTCTCAGCAGTCGCGCCGCATGGAGTCAAAAAGACGGCCAGCAAAAAAATAACCGAAATGGACAGAATGGACCCTTTCAAGGACAAACCCCCTTATTTTTTAGCAAGTTGCTGTCTGGGCAGTTCGCCAAAGGCGAACAATACAAGAAACAAATTCATTGCCAGTTGACGAAGTCAACAAAAGTCGCATCTGCGGCGTTATCTTCGTCGCTCGTAACTGCGGCGTAGAGTAAACTACGCCTCGTTACTCACGTTTCGACGCCTTGCATCTGTAACTTTTTGAGCAACCTGCCTGATTTTTGAGTTTTTCTGCAACCTGTCAGAACGGGGTGTTAGATAAGAACTTTGGGCGGCTGAAAAATATCTGCGGATATTTTTTTAAGAGTTTGGTCGCCTGCAAAAAATGAAGCTACTACGATTGATTGGCAAGAGATTACTTCAACGGATTTCGTCTGCGTGAAGCTGAGATGACACGGGCACTGGCATTGGTCAAGGATGCCCGCAAGGGAATAAGCGGTTTTTCCCTTGCCTGAATCGGCTTTTATAAGCTGATTTTCACAGCATTCGAAGGTATTCAAAGACAAATCATCTCCAACGCACGTAAGGTCGGTCACCTGCATAGTGAAGAGGATTAAGAGGAAAAGACCTATGATTTTACCGGTACGGGTCATGGACAACCTATGTTTACTCTTGTATACTCTTTTCCAGACAGAGTCAATAAAATTCCAAAAAAACTATTAAGAAAAACTCGGACGTTAAAGATCGTCACAATCAGAGGTTCAACGCCGTTGTAAGAGAATTCGCATTGATACCAAAACCAAGCTCCGGGTGAACAAAGTCGTTGGAACGCTTTACAAAAGGTAGGTACACGAGAAGAGCCGACTCCATGTTAGTTGTAACGCTTGCAAGTCTCGGCAAAATCTCCTTTTTATTAGCCGCAAAGGCCGCAAGGCTCATTTTAACTGACTCCGCGCCTTCGCTTAACGGAAGCGTCACGGGGTAAGCGCGTTTCATGTCTGCCTTGTCGCTCTGCATTACAGGCGGTTTTAAAAACGTTGCCTGCTCCGAGAGCCGCAAAAAAAGCTGAGGGGCTATTTTAAAGGCCGGAGACCAAAAAACGCTTTCCTCGTCCTCCCATTCCGTTCTTATGGCGCGCGGTATATTGGCCGTTCTCGCAAGGTCGGCGTATGAACGGAGCGCAATGCCGTCAAAACGAACCTTCATCTTCCAAAACGGCAAATAGACCGCCTCCTCGACGCAAGGGGCCGCGGCGTAACCAACCTCGCTCAAAGCGCCTTTATCAACCTGCCACGCGCTCTGGCAATTATTACATATTAAAACAAGCGTCTGTTTCTCGCCGGAGAGGTCTTGCCCGCAATTCGGGCAAAGCGTTGGAACAAAAACAGGCGCGCCAAATGTTACCGGCGGCGGGAATTCTTCGCTAACAGCCTGTGTAACCGGCCGATTAAGCACGGCGTCGTATAACATGCCTCCTTCAAGGCGCATCGGCGCGTAAATAACGGACATGGCTTCGCCGGTGTACGTCTTGAAAAACGGCTTTGCCGCTGATTTCGCCTTAACTTGCCCTTTGCTAAACACGTCCGCCGCGCTGTCAACACGCTCTCTCGTTGCCTCTATCATTTCAAGCGCCTCGGCGCTTGAAATGCCGGGCATAACAAAGCGCCCCTGTTCAGGGGATGCAAAAGAAAGCTTTAAAACCTGCGGCCTAAGCCCCAGCGTAAAGGGCAAGCCTTTCAAGGCGTACGCAACCTGCGTTGAATCAACAATGGCGTGGTTCACCTGAAATGGCACACACGAAAAAAAAGCGCCTTTCAAGCGCCAGTACGGAATATATATCGGGTTTTTTATTGACAACGGGGCGGCTACAACGTACCTGAAAAAATCAGGCGTCGTAACGCAAAGCCTTACGCGGCAGTATGGGCAGGTGAATATGCGGTCCGTCTCGTCAAGAACTGCCGGCGAGCCGCACTGGGGGCACTGGCAGTCAATAGCCCAATTATTTGAATTAGAGCTTTTCACCGCACCTGTTGCAAAATACCGACTCCGTCACGTTTTCAGCGGTGCATTTAAGGCATACCCTCGGGGAAGGTTTTTGCGCCGTGTTCTGTCCGCACATATGGCAGAATTTAGCCTCAGGCGGGGTTTCGGCTCCGCATTTGGAGCATATGTTAAACACAAGCATCTGTCTGCCGCACGAAGGGCAGAACGCCGCCTGAGCCGGAAGGGCGTGCTTGCACCCCGGGCACTCAACGGACGGCGGCGGCGCGCCGTTTTGCGGCTTGGCAAAAAGATTCATCAGCATTGCCGGCATTATAAGCCCCATGCCGGTCGCGGCAACGCCCCCTGCCCTGCCTCCGGCCTTTCCTGCCTCCTCAATGGCCATGGCCGCCTTCATCTGCAGAAGCTTATTCACGTCGTCAAAGACGGCAAGTCTGCTTTTGTCGTCAATGGCCTTTTGAACTTCAGGCGGAGGGGTTATGGAATTAATGAAAAGGTTAAAGAGCATGAGGCCGTAGCGGCTCAAGTCTTCTTGCAGGGTCTTTTTAAGCTTATCCGAGATAACTTCGTAGCGCCCGGGCAGGTTGATAACGGTGTCAAGCTCCGCGCCAAGCAAATCGTTAAAGCGCGACACTATGATTTTACCGAGGTAATCGCTTATTTCTTCAGTAGAGTACACGCCCTGCGTGCCGACTATGGTATTGATAAAAAGAACGGGCTGAATAACCCGGATATCGAAAATGCCGAACGCCCTCAGCCGTATTAGGCCGAGTTTTGAATCTTTAAACGCGACAGGGTCTCTTGTGCCCCACTTGAGGTTCGTAAAGACCTTCATGTTCACAAAGTAAACCTCGGCGCGCAAAGGGCTTGTAAGCCCCCATGGCAGGCTTAAAACCTTGGTAAGCACCGGAATATTGGCAGTCTTCAGCGTGTGGCGCCCGGCGCCGAACGCGTCAAACGCTCTTCCCTGATAAAAAAATACGGCGCTCTGGCTCTCCCTTACGGTAAGCTGTGCGCCGTATTTTATCTCACCGGAGCCTGTCTCGGGTATCCTGTGAACCATCTCTTTGCCGGTTTCGTCAAACCACTCTAAAACCTCTAAAAAAACCGCGTTGTTACTGCCCATTGCAAAACCTCCTCAAGACTTTTTAAACGGCATTAATGCCGCACTCTATAGTCCCCGGTTTTTGAAGCGGTTAATTCTCGTTCCACATATTATCAAACCATTTTTTGAGTTTCTTAAGCGCCAACGCCCTGTGGCTTACGGCGTTCTTCTCGTCCAACGTAAGCTCGGCAAGCGTTTTTCCGGCAGAAGGCAGTAGAAACACAGGGTCGTAACCGAAGCCGTTTTCTCCCTTCGGAGCCATTGCTATTTCGCCTGTAAGCGCGCCTTCAAAAGCAATTTCGCCCTTGCCCGGCTCGGCGTAAGCTATGACGCACCTGAACCGCGCCGTCCTGTTGCCAACGGGCTTGGCCTTCATATCTTCAAGGAGTTTTTCGATATTTTTTTTGTCGTCGGCAAACGGCCCTGCGTAACGCGCCGAATGTATGCCCGGCCTCATGCCGAGAGAGTCAACCTCAAGGCCGGAGTCGTCAGCGATTACGGGCATACGCGTTTTAAGCACTATGAAACGCGCCTTCATAACCGCGTTAATCTTGAATGTCGTGCCCTTTTCCTGCGGCATATGCAAATCAGGCAGGTCGTCAAGCGATAAAAACTCGGCGCCCGCGTCCGCGAGTATGGCCTTTATCTCGGCGATTTTACCTTTATTCCTCGTAGCCAAAATTATCTTCTTAATAATACACCCCCATAATATTTTTATGCTGCTTCCTCTCCATGTAAAAGAGGCGACTAAAGGAAGGTACCTTCGGCGGCGGTACGCAATTGAATAATCCCCCTTGTCCCGCTTAAAAAAAAGATGGAAGAAAAAACACAGCCGGCTTGCAAAATTCAAAACCACCACGCCTAAAATTAACGGCCAAGCGCGCTGGCCTGCAGGAGCGAAAGTTCGGCGCACCCTTTTTCAGCGAACTTCAAAAGCGCGTCCATCTCTTCTTTTGAAAACGCCGCGCCTTCAGCCGTGCCCTGCACCTCCACGAACCTGCCGGAACCTGTCATTATAACGTTCATGTCAACCCCGGCCTTTGAATCTTCCTCGTAATCAAGGTCAAGGCAAACAGAGCCGTCAATTATACCCACGCTCACGGCGGAGACCGAATTAGTGACAGGCAACGCGATTATGGCTCCGTCGGCCTTTAACGTCATAAGCGCGTCAACCACGGCGACGTACGCTCCGGTTATGGAGGCCGTGCGGGTGCCGCCGTCGGCCTGTATCACGTCGCAGTCAACCGTTATTGTCCTCTCTCCAAGCGCCGTCAAATCAAAAGCGGCGCGGAGGCTTCTGCCGATGAGCCTTTGTATCTCATGCGTCCTGCCGCCCACGCGCCCCACTGACGCGTCCCGCGGTATTCTCTTTTTGGACGACCTCGGAAGCATGGAGTATTCCGCCGTTAGCCAGCCCTTGCCCGTGCCCTTTAAAAAAGGCGGAACCTTATCTTCCACCGTGGCGGTGCAGATAACGCGCGTATCGCCCATTTCCATTAAAACCGCGCCTTCCACGAATTTAAGATAATCTCTCGTGAAAGAAACAGGACGCAGTTGATCAGGCGCCCTATTTACCGGCCTTCTGGCCGTCCTGCCTAAGCCCGATGAATTCATATTCCTTTGCGAGAGTCTTTTTAAATTTCACCACGCCGTCGGCAATGGCTTCCGCGATGCGGCCTTGTTCTTTTGGCGAAGAAAGCCGTTTTTCATCGCTTGCGTTGCTTATAAACCCGACCTCCACAAGCACAGCCGGCATAGATGCGCCTATAAGCACTATAAACGGCGCCTGTTTTACGCCCCTGTCTTGTTCCCCGAGCGCATTAACCA
>SCQA01000080.1 GCA_004298725.1 bacterium | reverse complement strand
TCACCCTTCACCCTTCACCCTTCACCCTTCACCCTTCACCCTTCACCCTTCACCCTTCACCCTTCACCCTTCACCCTTCACCCTTCACCCTTCACCCTTCACCCTTCACCCTTCACCCTTCACGTAGCCTTAAGCGTTATCAGCCGCGTACGATTTGCGTTCTTCACTCTGTTTGCCGTCTTTTACAACGTAAAACTGGCGTTTGCCCGTGCGGGTGCGCGAATGCGCGTCGAAGTCTTCTTCATAAAGCTTGAAATTGCCCACAAGCTCTTTTAACTCTCCGGCAAGACGAGCCATCTCTCCGGTGGCGCGCGCCACCTCGCCTATCGCGCTAACGTTGGTTTTAGCGACGTCGGCTATGGATTCCATGTTCCTGCTTATCTCGTCCGTCGTGGCGCTCTGCTCTTCGGTGGACGTAGCCATATGGCTTATCATGTCCGTTACGTTCTGCACGCCAACCACTATCTGCCCCAATGCCGCGCCCGCCTCGTTGGCAAGCACTACGCCTTTATCAACCTTCTTCGAGCCGTCGAACATCGCGTCAACGGCCTTGCCTGTTTCATCCTGTATCGCGCCTATCATGCCGCTTATCTCTTTAGTAGCCTTTGTTGTGCGCTCCGCGAGCTTCCTTACTTCATCAGCCACGACCGCGAAGCCCCTGCCCTGCTCTCCGGCCCTTGCCGCCTCTATCGCCGCGTTCAGCGCCAACAGGTTGGTTTGATCAGCTATGTCGTTTATCACGGAAACAATAGCGCCGATATTTGCGGAACTCTTGCCGAGGTTCTTTATTGTTTCAGCGGTTACCGAGGTGGACTCCGCCACTTCCTTCATGGCCGTTATCGCCTGCTTTACGACGTCGCCGCCCTTTGACGCCATCTCACGCGCGCCTCTGGCGGACTCGGATGCCTGCTGGGCGTTCTTGGCCACCTCTATAACCGTGGCATTCATCTCTTCCATGGCAGTGGCTATCTGGCCGGTCTGGCCGGACTGGCGCGTGGCCCCCTGCTCGATTTGCGACGACGACGCGGACAACTGCTCCGACGCGGAGGCAAGCATGTTCGACGAGTCTGAAATCTTGCCGAGCACGCTTGACATCTGCCCGGCCATCTCGTCAACGCTGTCGCCAAGGCTTGTTATCTCGTCCTTAATGTCCCGCCCCCATATGCGAACCTTGATGTTGGCGCGAGTGGTCAGGTTGCCTTTGGCATACTCCTGAACGGCCTCTTTGATTTTCATTATTGGCTTTATAAGCTGTGCGTTAGTTGACCACATGAAGAATACTACGACCACGCCGGATATAAGAACCGAGCCTACAAGCACGGATATGCCTTTGAAAGCAACGTTCTCAGCGTTTCCAAGTATGGCTTTTGTCAGCGTATTAGCGGCGCTAACAACATCCGGCACATGGACATGTTCAAGTTTTATCATCACTTCATTAAACGAGGTTGAAGAAGCTATACTATGATTTACATCCTCTTTTCTCTTTTGTATCTTCGTTTCCAAAGATTTGAAAATTTCGTAAGCCTTTTCGCCTTTCGCGCCCTTCCCGCGTATGCGCGCCGCATTTTTCCTTAAACCGTTAAAACTTTGCTCGTATTCAAGCATTACCACGTTAAGTTCGTTGATAATCTGATCCTTTTTAGCGTATGAACTAAAAAAACGCTCGGCTAAATACGAGATCTTTACCGTCTTTATTCGCATAAGCAAAACGGCTTTTATATCAGCGGACAGAGAAGTGTCATTTAAAGCCGCAAGCGCAACGCTGTAAGCGTTTAACATCTCAATCGTGAGCGCGGTTGACTCTTCTACTTCAGTCTTTTCAGTCATCATTTCATCGCCGTAGTGCATGCCTTTGTTGAGATCAACCTTCATCTCATTCCACTTCTTCTCAACGTCCGACAACGCTTGAAGCGAATGCGCATCGGTTATCGCACTAAGATCTTTACTACCCTTTTTTAACTCGTCAAGAACTTTGCCATAATCATTTAACTGAACTTGAAATTTTTTTTCAAGCTGGTCATCTCCTGTCATTATGTGACGGTCTAAAATATCCACCAACTCTATTGCTCTTTTCCTAAGCATTCCGGCAGTATCAACCTGATCAAACTTAACCGTTATGGCATTTACTACAAAATATATAACAGGCACCTGCATAACGAAGAGTATCAGCAGCGCCAAATAACTGCCCATAAGCCTTGTTTTAACGGATTGAATACTCATTTTACCCCCTTGAAGTGTTGAAAAAATCCGCAGAAATCCAAATTTCCATTTTCATCTATGCATATCGCTGTTTCATATCGTTAAAACTTAATACTACACAATATGTGAGTAACGACATATTATAATGATATACCTTTGTTATGTAAAGAAAAAGTTGGTTATCTTCTAAAAAAAAGCCGGAGGCGCTTTAAAAAAGCGCCTCCGGCATACTGAAATTAACCCTATTTTACACGCAAATAAAAAACCTATTTATTTTCTACGGGAAGTCCGGCCCTTGCAAGCGCGTCAAACCCA
>SCQA01000079.1 GCA_004298725.1 bacterium | reverse complement strand
TAACGTAGCGCTTGAAGTCGAGCTGATAATGCCGATAGCAATGGAAGAGGGTTTGAGGTTCGCCATCAGGGAAGGCGGCAGAACCGTGGGCGCGGGCGTAGTAACGAAGATACTGGCATAGATGTTTTTTAATGCCCTTCTGGTTAAGCCGGTAAAGCAGGCGGGCGTTTTGTAAATGGTTTTATGTATATGCGTTCGGCGTATGAAAGATGCGCACGGATTTAACGGAACAGGCGCAAGGCTGACTTAAAATCTTAAGGGGAAAGCACAGATGAGAGACATAATAGCGCTGGCTTGCACCGAGTGTAAGCGCAGGAATTATTCGACAACCAAGAATAAAAAGACTATACCTGACAGGCTTGAGATAAAGAAGTTTTGCAAGTTCTGCAGGAAGCACGTGCCGCACAAGGAAACAAAGTAATCCGGTTGTCAGGCGGCAATTTTAGCCGCCATCTCCGGTTTTGCGGTTTTTCCGCCGTCTGGTTGGAGATGGCGGGTTAAAGCATAGGCCAGTAGCTCCAACGGCTAGAGCGGCGGTCTCCAAAACCGCAAGTTGTGGGTTCGAATCCCTCCTGGCCTGCCAGATCTCACGCGTCCGCATAAGGCGGCGTTAGGCCGTACAGATGCGGCATATATTTCACGGAACGGATATTATGGTGAACTTAGACACGGTTAAACAGTTTTTTTTAGAGGCAAGGCAGGAGCTTAAGAAGGTAACGTGGCCGACGAAACAACAGACTATTACAGCCACGTGGGTTGTTATTGCCGTAACCGCCGCGCTTGCGATCTTCCTTGGCCTTGCTGATTTGGTTTTTGCCAAGGTTATAGGATATATTTTAAAATAGAGGTGATATGTCTAAGAAATGGTATGTAGTGCATACCTACTCCGGTTATGAAAACAAGGTAAGGTCTTCGATTGAGGAGAAGGTAAGGCGTTACGCCAAGCAGGACCTCTTCGGCGAGATACTTGTTCCGTCCGAGAAGGTCGTTGATATGGTCAAGGGCGTTAAAAGAACCACTTCAAGAAAGTTTTTTCCGGGCTACATACTAATAAATATGGAGCTTAACGATGAAACATGGCACCTTGTAAAGGGCGTGCCAAAGGTAACGGGTTTTGTCGGCGGTCAGGAAATGCCTCCTGCCGTGCCGGAAGAAGAAGTGCACAGGATAACAAGGCAGATGGAAGAAGGCGCGGTCAAGCCTAAGCCAAAGGTGCAGTTTGGCAGAGGCGAGAACGTAAGGGTTGTAGACGGGCCGTTTACCAACTTCGCCGGCATAGTTGAAGAGGTCAAGCCGGATAAGGGCAAGCTTAGAGTGCTTGTCAGCATATTCGGCAGGGCGACGCCGGTTGAGTTGGACTTTGGACAGGTCGAGAAGACTTAAGGGTGCCTCTAAAAATTAGAAATTTTTTCCGAGATCGAGGCAGGACGAAATAAAAAGCGGAGCATATATGCGAATATGTGAGCATTTTCATTTCGTCCTAACAAAGAGATAGGGAAAAAGAGCAATTTTTAGAGGTGCCCTTAAGGCGATTTTTATTTTTAACGGCATAGGCTGACAAAAGAGAGAGAGGTGTCTTAAAATGGCAAAGAAAGTTTCGGCTCAAATAAAATTGCAGATACCGGCCGGCAAGGCAAACCCTTCGCCGCCGATAGGCCCGGCCCTTGGCCAGCACGGCGTGAACATAATGGAGTTCTGCAAACAGTTCAACGCGAAAACGCAGACTCAGGAGGGCATGATAATACCGGTGGTTATAACGGTATTTTCAGACAGATCGTTTTCCTTTATAATGAAAACGCCTCCGGCCCCGATTCTTATACTTAAGGCCGCGAAGGTTGAAAAAGGTTCCAAAGAGCCGAATAAGACCAAAGTCGGCAAGATTACGAAGAAGCAGGTTGAGGAAATAGCAAAGCTTAAACTGCCTGACCTTACGGCGGGCGGGCTTGACGCGGCGATTAAGACGATTGAAGGAACCGCAAGAAGCATGGGCATTACGGTGGAGGGTTGATGATATGGGCAAGAAATACAGCGCTGTAAGAGAAAAGGTTGAAGAGGGAAAGATGTACCCGGTAGAGGAGTGTTTTAACCTCCTGCCGGAAACAAAGACAGCCAAGTTTGACGAAACCGTCGAGGTGTCTGGCCGCCTTGGCGTTGACCCTAAGCACCCGGAGCAGATGGTAAGAGGCACGGTTGTGCTTCCGCACGGCTTAGGTAAAAAGGTACGCGTAATTGTTTTTGCCAAGGGCGAGAAAGCGGCTGAAGCAAAGGAAGCCGGCGCTGATAACATAGGCGCGGAAGACCTTGCTGAACAGATAAGCAAAGGCTGGCTTGATTTTGACGCCGCGGTAGCCACTCCCGATATGATGGGCGTAGTCGGAAAGCTCGGTAAAGTGTTAGGCCCAAGAGGGCTTATGCCTAACCCCAAGCTCGGTACGGTAACTTTTGAAGTTAAAAGGGCCGTGGCTGACCTCAAGGCGGGCAAGGTCGAGTTCAGAGTTGATAAGGCCGGAAACATTCATGTGCCGGTCGGAAGAATTTCTTTCGGGGCGGCGAAATTAAAAGAGAACTTCATGGCGCTTATGGAAGCCATTGTCAAGGCTAAGCCGGCGTCAAGCAAGGGCATGTACCTTAGAAGCCTCTTTTTGTGCACCACCATGGGGCCGAGCATAAAGCTCAATCCGGTTGAAGTACGCGATTCATTTAAATAAGCTTTTTAACCGCCGGCAACGTGTTTTTGACGTAGCCGGTTAAATCGCAGTGCGGTCAAAGACAGCGGGGGCGCGGGCTGATTTTTCATGTCCGGCTTAATAATCCTGCCGAGGCTGGAAGCGGTTAAAAGAACGGTGCGCGGCTTTGGCCGCATATCCGGCTTTTTTCTCTTCTGTCTCACCGCAGTAGGCGGAAATCAGAAGAGAAAGGAGGGGAAAAATTGGACAGAAAGGCAAAAGAGCTTACAGTAGAAACCGTTCGCGCGAAGTTTGCAAAGGCTAATGCTACATTCATAGCCGAGTATCAGGGCATTAAGGCCGTTGAGATGAATGAAATAAGAAAGGCCTTCCGTGATTCATCCGTTGAGATGAAGATACTTAGAAATACGCTTGCAAAGCGCGCTATAACCGGTTCAGATGTCGAAGCGCTCGCCGGTAATATTAACGGTCCGGTGGCGATAGTTTTCAGCTACAAAGATGCCGCCGCCGCCGCTAAAAAGCTTACCGAGTTTGCAAAGGAAAAGCCGAAGCTCAAAATAAGAGCGGGCTCGCTTGGCAAAAAAGTCATCAGCATCAGCGAGATAACCGCGCTTGCCGAACTGCCGCCAAGGGAAGTGTTACTTGCGAAGTTGCTCGGCTCGATGAAGTCTCCGGCAAGCGGTCTTGTCGGCGTGCTTTCCGGCGTGCAAAGAAAGTTCCTTTACGCGCTTAACGCGGTAAAGGACGCGAAGGTTGCCCAGGGCGCGTAGTTAAACGATTAATCAGTAAAGGTACCTGAAAACAAAAAACGATAATACGTTACGCATAACGTACAGGGAGGATAAAATGGCTCAACTCACAAAGGATGACGTAGTAAAATACATCGAGAATATGTCGGTTATCGAGCTTTCAGAGCTTGTAAAGGAACTTGAGACGAAGTTCGGCGTTTCAGCGTCTGCGCCGGTAGCGGTAGCGGCGGCCCCGGCGGCTGGCGGCGCGGGAGCGGCGGCGGTTGAGAAGACGGAGTTCACGGTCGTTCTTAAGAGCGCCGGAGCGGATAAGATAAAGGCCATTAAGGAAGTAAGGGCCATAACCGGCCTTGGCCTTAAGGAAGCAAAGGACCTCGTTGAGGGCGCGCCAAAGACATTGAAGGAAGGCGTTACCAAAGATGAGGCTGATAAAATAAAGAAGCAGGTTGAGAGCGCGGGCGCGCAGGTTGAAATACAGTAGCCTGTTTGGTCTTTTTTGTCGCGTGTTGCTGAAATATCATTTGTGATTGCAAGCGAATTGGCCCGCAGGCCGTCTTAAAACGGCATGCGGGCGCTTCGCTTCTTTAAACGCGGAAGTTTTACGGGAATTTGACAGGTTGTCAGGCGATGCTTCTTATTTTTTGCGTCAGGCATTTAATTTTGAGCGCGGTTTTATTTTTCTAATCAGGTGTTCGGCTTTGGCTCGCTACTTTTAAGGGTTGGTTAAAGCAGAGCTGTATAAACGGTAATAAGTTTCTTGCCGGTATTTACCGTCATTTTATGGCGATTTTCGCTATGAACGGCGGGGTATTTCAAAACTAATTCTATGGCGGACCGTTCTTTGTTTTTGCGCGGTTTCGCGGGGGCATTACGATGGCGTCCTCTTATTTAACAGGCGGAGAGTTACTGCGGAAAGATTATTCAAGGATCGGTAAGGTTGTGGACATGCCCAACCTTATCGAGGTGCAGAAGAATTCCTTTGTCCAATTCCTTCAGCAGGGCGCTAAACCCGAGGAACGGAAAAACATCGGCTTTCAGGCCGTGTTCAAGGGCGCGTTTCCGATAAAGGACTTCAGCGGAAATGTTTCACTTGAGTTTGAGAAGTACGTTTTACTTGAGCCTAAGTACACGGAAGAGGAATGCCACCAGAAGGGCATGACATATGCCGCACCGATAAAGTTGTTGGTGCGCCTTATAATGTTCGACAAGGACCTCGATACCGGCGCTCAGTCCATACGCGACATAAAAGAGCAGGAGGTCTATTTCGGCGAAATACCGCTGATGACCGACAACGGAAGTTTTATTATCAACGGCACGGAAAGAGTAATAGTAAGCCAGTTGCACAGGTCTCCGGGCGTATTCTTCGAATTTGAAAAGGCCAAGGGCTTTAGTGGCAAGGTGCTCTACACTGCGCGCGTCATTCCGTACCACGGCTCGTGGCTTGACTTTGAATTCGACCAGAAAGACTGGCTTTACGTCCGCATAGACAAGCGTCGCAAGATGCCTGCGACGATACTTTTAAAGGCGCTCGGCTATTCAGTGGAGGAAACTCTTAACTTCTTTTACCCCACTGAAACAATAGTGCTTGACGGTAAAAAGATATTAAAAAGCGTGGAGCCTGAGTACCTTGTCGGGCAAAAGGCGAGCAGAGACATAAAGGATCCGTCAACCGGCGAGGTCTTGGTAAAGAAAGACAGAAAATTTACGCGTCTTGCGATAAAGAAGCTCATAGCCGCCGATATAAACCACATACCAGTCGAGGTTGAGGATATAATCGGAAGGATAGTGTCAAGGGATATTGTCGACACAAAAACCGGCGAAGTGGTGCTTGAGTGCAACCAGCCTCTTTCACGCGAGAAGCTTGATGAAATATCGAGAAGGGATATTACCGAATTTAAACTTCTGCTCATTGAGGCCGTCGGCGCGTACTTCAGGGAGACCCTGCTTAACGACAAGATAGCGAGCGATGAAACCAGAGCCATAGTCGAGCATAGAAAAGAGAACTCGGACGATATTACCTCCAACATGACGCTTAACGCGAGGATAGAAATATACAAGAGGCTGAAACCCGGCGACATCCCCACCGTTGAAACCGCCAACTCTTTTTTTGACGACCTCTTCTTCAACGCGGAGCGCTACGACCTTTCAAAGGTTGGAAGGCTTAAACTTAACCGCAAGCTCGGTTACGACGTGCCGCTTGAGCAGACCACGCTGAGAAAAGAAGACATACTCGGCGTCGTGCGTTACTTAATCGGGCTTAGAAACGGTCAGGGCGTGGTGGACGACATTGACCACCTTGGCAATAGAAGGGTAAGGTCCGTAGGCGAACTTCTTGAAAACCAGTACAGGATAGGGCTTCTCCGCATGGAGAGGGCCGTTAAAGAGAGGATGAGCCTTGGCGAACTTGAAACTCTCATGCCGCACGACCTCATAAACCCGAAGTCGGTTTCAGCCGTGATAAAGGAATTTTTCGGTTCAAGCCAGCTTTCGCAGTTTATGGACCAGACGAATCCGCTTTCCGAGATAACGCATAAAAGAAGGCTTTCGGCCCTTGGGCCGGGAGGTCTTACACGGGAAAGGGCGGGCTTTGAAGTCAGAGACGTTCATGCCACGCACTACGGCAGAATATGCCCCATCGAGACGCCTGAAGGCCCGAATATCGGCCTTATCGTGTCGCTTTCGACATATGCGAGGGTTAATGATTTCGGCTTCATAGAAACGCCCTACAGGCAGGTCGTAAACGGCAAGGTCACTAATAAAATTACGTATCTTTCGGCCCTTGACGAGGAACTGCACGTCATAGCGCAGGCAAACGCGCCAATGGACAAGGATGGACATTTTACAAGCGAGTTCATCTCCGCGCGTAAAGGCGGCGAGTTCATTATGGCCCGGCCTGAGGAGATAACGCTTATGGACGTATCTCCGAACCAGCTTGTCAGCGTCGCGGCATCTCTTGTGCCGTTTCTTGAGAACGACGACGCCAACAGGGCGCTTATGGGTTCTAACATGCAAAGGCAGGCCGTGCCTCTTATTCGCACCGAGGCGCCGCTTATCGGCACCGGCATGGAGTCTGTCGTGGCAAGGGATTCCGGCGTAACCGTGCTGGCCAAGAGCGCCGGCGTGGTCGAGGCCGTTGACGCCACGCGCATAGTCGCAAGAAACGAGACCGGCGGGGTTGATATTTATAACCTTACCAAGTTCAGAAGGTCTAACCAGAATACTTGTTTGAACCAGAAGCCCATTGTTGATAAAGGCACGGTGCTTACCGCCGGGCAGGTTATAGCCGACGGGCCGTCAACGGCGGAGGGCGAGCTTGCCCTCGGCAGTAACGTAACGGTCGCCTTCATGCCGTGGGGCGGGTATAACTTTGAGGACTCAATACTTATAAGCGAGCGCCTGCTTAGGGACGACACTTTCACGTCGGTTCACATTGAAGAGTTTGAAATAGTAGCGCGCGACATTAAGCTCGGCAAGGAAGAGATAACAAGGGATATACCCAACGTAGGCGAAGAGGCTACTAAAGATCTTGATGAAAGCGGCATAGTTAGAATAGGCGCCGAGGTTTCTCCGGGAGACATACTCGTCGGCAAGATTACGCCAAAGGGCGAAACCCAGCTTTCTCCGGAAGAAAAGCTCCTGCGCGCCATATTCGGCGAAAAGGCCGAGGACGTTAAAGACACTTCGCTTAGAGTGCCTCCGGGCATAGACGGCGTGGTTATTGACGCCAAGGTCTTTTCAAGAAAGGGCGCTGAAAAAGACGAGCGGAGCCGCTTCATAGAAGATAAAGAGATGGCCCGCTTGATGAAAGACCGCGACGATGAAATAGGCATTGTCAAGGATGCGGCGCTGGCGCGGGTAAGGAAGCTTCTTTTAAATAAAAAGTCCGCCGTACGCATTGCGGATAAGAAGGGCAACACCCTTTTAAGCAAGGGCAAGCCCATAGACGCGGAACTTCTTAACAGCGTGCCTACGGGCCGGTGGCATGAGATAATTCCGGCTGACGAGAGGGCGGAAAAAGAGATAACGAATATATTAAACGGCCTGTCCGAGCAGGTTGACCTTATAAAGATGGTCTTTGACGACAGGATAAACAGGCTTAAACGCGGCGACGAGCTTCCTCCCGGCGTCATAAAAATGGTTAAAGTTTACATAGCCATGAAGAGGAAGGTTTCCGTAGGAGACAAAATGGCCGGACGCCACGGCAACAAGGGCGTCATTTCAAGGATACTGCCGGACGAGGATATGCCGTACCTCGCGGACGGAACCCCTGTGGACATCGTGCTTAATCCGCTTGGCGTGCCGTCAAGAATGAACATCGGCCAGATACTTGAGACTCATATCGGCTGGGCGGCCAAGACGCTTGGCGCGTCAGTAAGGGCGCTTGTTGAGAAAAATACGGGTATAAACGCCATTAAAGACAGGATTAAGAAGATTTACGGCTCACACGAAATAAGCAAGTTCGTAAACAGCCTCGCGGATGAAGAAGTGGCCGTCATTGCCAACAGGATAGGCAAGGGCATACGCGTGGCAAGTCCGGTCTTTGACGGAGCCACGGAATTTGACGTAAAGGACGCCCTCAGCGCCGCTGAACTTCCTAAAAACGGCAAGACAAGGCTATACGACGGCAGAACCGGCGACGCGTTCGATCAGGACGTAACCATAGGCACGATGTACATGATGAAACTGCACCACCTTGTTGACGACAAGATTCACGCAAGGTCAACCGGCCCGTACTCGCTTGTAACTCAGCAACCGCTCGGCGGCAAGGCTCAGTTTGGCGGGCAGAGGCTTGGAGAAATGGAAGTTTGGGCGATGGAGGCATACGGCGCGGCTTACAGCCTTCAGGAGTTTTTGACCGTCAAGTCCGACGACGTGCCCGGACGCACCAAGATGTACGAGAGCATTGTTACTGGCAACTATAATCTTGAGCCGACGCTTCCCGAGTCCTTCAGCGTGTTGCTGAAGGAACTTCAGAGCCTCTCGCTTGACGTTAACCTTATAGAGGAAGATGAGTAAGGTTCAGGGCACGATTTTTCAGGAACCAGCTTCGTCCAAGGAGGTCTCAATTGGAACGCATTGAGGCATTGTTTGAAAGACAGAAAAAACCGATGGATTTTAACGCCATCCGCATTTCAATTGCTTCGCCGGAGAGAATCCGCGAGTGGTCGCACGGCGAGGTTAAAAAGCCCGAGACTATAAACTACAGGACATTCAAGCCTGAAAGGGACGGACTCTTCTGCGCGAAGATATTCGGCCCGGTCAAAGATTTTGAATGCAACTGCGGCAAGTATAAACGGATGAAGCACCGCGGCATAGTGTGCGAAAAGTGCGGCGTTGAGGTTATACCTTCAAACGTGAGAAGGGACAGGCTCGGGCATATAGAGCTTGCGACGCCCGTGGCGCATATATGGTTTTTAAGGAGCCTTCCTTCAAGAATAGGCGCCATGCTCGATTTGACGCTTAAAGAGCTTGAAAGGGTTCTTTATTATGAAAACTACGTGGTGTTAGACCCCAAGAACACTGATTTGACTGAAGGCGAGCTTCTTAACGAAGACAAGCACCAGAAGTCAATTGAAAAGTGGGGGCCGGACGGGTTTGAAAGCGGCATGGGCGCCGAGGCCGTGAGGGAACTGCTCCATAAAATAGACCTTGAAAAACTTTCATCTAATTTGCGCTCCGAGATGAGAAAGACGTCGTCTGACGCCAAGAAAAAACGCATAGCCAAGAGGCTTAAGGTTGTTGACGCGTTTTTATCTTCCGGCAACAAGCCGGAGTGGATGATACTTGAAGTCATACCCGTGCTTCCGCCGGATTTAAGGCCGCTTGTTCCGCTTGACGGCGGTAGGTTTGCCACATCCGACCTGAACGACCTTTACAGAAGGGTTATAAACAGGAATAACAGGCTTAAAAGGCTCATGGAGCTTTCCGCCCCTGACATCATCATCAGAAATGAAAAGAGGATGCTTCAGGAGTCGGTTGACGCGCTCTTTGACAACGGAAGGCGCGGGCGCATAATAACCGGCCAGAACAAGAGGCCGCTTAAGTCGTTAAGCGACATGATAAAAGGCAAGGGCGGCAGGTTCAGACAGAACCTTCTTGGAAAGCGCGTTGACTACTCCGGCCGTTCGGTCATAGTCATAGGTCCGGACTTGCGTCTTCATCAGTGCGGCCTTCCGAAGAAGATGGCCATTGAACTGTTTAAGCCGTTTATTTACCAGAAGCTTGAGGAGAAGGGCTACGCTACCACCATCAAGGCCGCCAAGAAGATGCTCGAGAAGGAGAGGACCGAAGTATGGGACGTGCTTGACGAGGTCGTAAGGGAGCACCCTGTGCTTTTAAACCGCGCGCCCACGCTTCACAGGCTCGGCATACAGGCGTTTGAGCCGATACTCATAGAAGGAAAGGCCATACAGCTTCATCCTCTTGTGTGTACCGCGTTTAACGCCGACTTTGACGGCGACCAGATGGCCGTGCACGTGCCGCTCTCTATTGAGGCGCAGGTAGAGGCGAGAGTGCTTATGATGTCCACTAACAACATTCTCTCTCCGGCAAGCGGAAAGCCTATAATCGTCCCTACTCAGGACATCGTCTTGGGGCTTTATTACCTTACACGCGAAAGGCCCAATGTTAAAGGCGAAGGAAGGCGCTACGCTGACTTTGATGAAGTTCATGCCGCTTATGACGCCGGGGCGACTCACATACAGGCGAAGATTAAGCTGAGGCTCGAGGGCAAGATTATTGACACCACAATCGGCAGGGTGCTTTTAATGGAAGTAATCCCGCCGGTTATAAAGTTTGAAGAAATTAACAAGGTAATGGACAAGAAGCGTCTTGCCGACCTTATAGACATCTGTTACAGAAGAAGCGGCAGTAAGGAAACGGTTCTTCTCGCTGACAGGCTTAAAGACTTGGGCTACAAGTACGCCACGAGGGCCGGTATTTCCATATGCATAGACGACATGAAGATACCGAAAAAGAAGCCGGAGTTCCTTGATGCCGCTTATGAAGAGGTTAAGGAGATACAAAAGCAATATAACGAAGGCCTTATAACCGACGGTGAGCGCTACAACAAGGTTATTGACATATGGGCGCAGGCGACAGAAGAGATAGCCGAAGAGATGCTCAAGGAACTTGCCGTTGACCACGTCAAGGGAGATGACGGCCACATGAAGGCCGTTCAGTCGTTTAACCCGATATTCATTATGGCTGACTCCGGCGCAAGGGGTTCGGCACAGCAGATAAGACAGCTTGCCGGAATGAGGGGACTTATGGCTAAACCCTCCGGCGAAATCATAGAAACGCCGATTACGGCTAACTTCAGGGAAGGCCTTACCGTGTTGCAGTATTTCATATCAACGCACGGCGCAAGAAAAGGCCTTGCCGACACCGCGCTTAAAACCGCGAATTCGGGCTATCTTACAAGAAGGCTCGTTGACGTAGCTCAGGACGCCATCATAGCAGAGGACGACTGCGGCACGCTTGACGGCATCTACATGACTCCGCTTATGGAAGGCGGAGAGGTCATAGAGGCTATCGGCGAAAGGATACTCGGAAGGGTCGTTCTTGAAGACGTAATTGACACATTCTCTCAAAAGGTAATTGTAGAGGCGAACGAGGATATTGACGAAGCAAAGATGGAAGCTATTGAAGAGGCCGGCATAGAAAAGGTAAAGATAAGAAGCGTGCTTACGTGCCGCGCCACCCGCGGCATATGTGCCAAGTGCTACGGCAGAGACCTCACAAGGGGCAGGATGGTTGAGCAGGGTGAATCAGTCGGCGTAATCGCGGCGCAGTCAATAGGCGAGCCTGGAACTCAGCTTACCATGAGGACTTTTCACATAGGCGGAACCGCGAGCAGAAGGGTCGAGCAGACGGCTATCGAGGCGCGCCATGAGGGTATTGTAAAATATCATAATCTTAACGTGGCCGTTAATTCGAATGGCGAGGCCGTGGTAATGAACAGAAACGGCGACATCGCCGTTCATGACGAGCAGGGCAGGGACAGGGAGAAAAACGCCGTAATATACGGCGCGAGGCTCAAGGTGACGGACGGTCAGAAGGTTGCCGCAGGCGTGGTTATTGCCGAATGGGACCCGTACACCATTCCGATTATTA
>SCQA01000078.1 GCA_004298725.1 bacterium | reverse complement strand
GCCGAATGCTGAAGACGCGCAAAACATAAGAAAAAAGCTCACGCCGGAGACCTTTGCTAAAATAGCCAAAGAGGTCTCTTTAAGCCCGGAGCGCGACAGCGGCGGAAACCTCGGTTTTTTCGCAAGAGGGGAAATGCCCAAAGAATTTGAAGACGCTGTATTCAAACTGCGCCCCGGCGAGATAAGCCCTGTAATAAAAACAGAATACGGCTACCATATATTCTTGCTTGAAGAGCGCAGGAAGGCGGGTAAGCTCGCGTTTAACGACGTTAAAGACAAAATAATCAAAAAACTGAGGCAGGAGGCCGCGGATAAGGAACTGGCCGAATGGATTGTCAAGCTGAAGAAGCAGACAAAAATAGATATTAAAGAGGGGCTACTTTGACTGTGTTTACTAATTTAATTAAAAAACGTCTTTGCTCGGCATTTTATTTATTCTTGTCCGGCGCGTTGTTTATCGCGGCTACTACGGCCACCGCGGAGGTCGTTGATAAGATAGTCGTTATAATCAACGACAATGTCATAACGCTTTCAGAGGTAAACGCCAGCGCCGTGCTTGCGGCCGAGAGGTTGCCTGATGAAGCAAAGGCCGACGTTAAAAAGATGGCCGAGATTAAGGCGACGATACTTGAAAACGTCATCGAGCAAAAGCTTGTCAAGCAGGCATCGGACAAAGCCGGCATAGACGTGAGCGAAAAAGAAATAGACAACGCGATAGAAGAGGTAAAAAAGCAGAACAGCTTTTCGCATGAGGCCCTTCTTCTTGCCCTTGCCCACAGCGGCCTTACGTACCGCGAGTTCAGGGAGCAACAGAAAGAGCAAATCCGGCAGGTGAAGTTTATAAATAAGGAGTTCCGCTCAAAAATAGCCGTGCCGGACGACGAGGTGCTCGACTACTACAAGCAAAACACCGGTGAATTCAACACAGCGGCGTCGTACCGCGCAAGGATGATATTTTTGTCGTCTAAAGACAAAAATTTGCAGAAGTTAAGGCTGAAGGCCATAACGGACGGTTTAAAAGACAAGCTTGAGTTTGAAGACCTTGCGCGCGACTACTCGGACGGAGCTTTAGCGGCCGAGGGCGGGGACTTAGGCTATATCAAGACAGGCGAATTGGACAAAACTTTTGAAGAACTTGTATTCAAGCTTTCTGCCGGAGGCGTTACCGAGCCTATTGACAAACCGGAGGGCATATACATAATTCAGCTTGTTGATTTAAAGCGCGGTTCGCCAAGGCCGTTTGACGAAGTGAAAAATATCATCCGCGACAAGATTTTCAATAAGATTATGGAAGAGCGGTTTACATTCTGGCTGAAAGAGGCTAAAAAAGCCGCGCATATAGTCGTAAGAATGTAATGTTTTCGTTTGGCCGGTTCGCGGGTTGTTTTATCTTTCAAGCTTAGGGAAGCTCTAATTAATTTCTTTTTTTCTCCTCTCCCCTTGCGGGATATCAATCCCCTTCTTGGGAGAGGGTAGGGTGAGGGGTAAAGGTGAGGAAAAAACAGGTAACGGCTCTCGGAAAAGATATCTCAGAATTGATACCCGATACCTTTTGACTGTTGAAAAGAATTAATCAGAGGCTTCTTAGTTGCGCGTTTGGTTTTGCCCCGCCCTTAAAAGGGCGGGGTAATTGCATTAGGAACTTGGCCCGTAATTTTTGAGGTTTTTTTGAGAGCCGTTATAAAGCCGATTATAGCAATAACAATGGGAGATCCGTCGGGGGTCGGCCCTGAAATCGTTCTTAAAGCCCTTAGTGACAAGGGTTTAAGGCGCATAGCGAACCTTGTCGTTGTCGGGGACAAGGCTCTTCTTGAGTTTCTTGCAAAAAAACTGCGACTCAAACCGCCGGATAAGTCCGCTGTAAGAAATCTGTCTAATCTGGATATTAAAAGGCTTAAGCCGGGCGTTCCGTCTAAAGAGGCCGGAACAGCGATGATTCGCTATGTAAAAGAGGCGGCGCGCATGGCGCTCGCGCGCGAGGCCGACGCCATTGTTACCGCGCCCATAACCAAAGAGGCCGCGAAGATGGCCGGTTTTAAATTCCCCGGGCACACGGAGTTCATAGCCCGCCTAACCAATACAAAAAACTTTGCCATGATGCTCGCAGGCGACGAACTTAAAGTGGTACTCGTTACCATACACGAGCCGATAAAGAACCTCCATCGCCTTGTTACAAAAGAGGCGGTGCTTAAAACCTTGAAGGTTACGGACGCGGCACTACGGCAATATTTTGGTTTTAAAAGGCCGCGTATAGCCGTGTGCGGGCTTAACCCTCACGCCGGAGAGTCAGGCCTCTTCGGCGATGAGGAAAAAAAGGAAATTACTCCGGCAGTGAAAAAGGCCGTAAGCCTCGGCATAAACGCCGTAGGCCCGCTTCCGGCGGATACGGTTTTTTACAGAGCCGTAAGGAGAAAAGAGTTTGACTGTGTCGTAGCCATGTACCATGATCAAGGGCTTGGGCCGCTTAAGCTATTATCTTTTGAAAACGGCATAAACGTTACGCTTGGTCTGCCGATTGTACGGACTTCGGTTGACCACGGCACTGCCTACGATATTGCGTGGAAGGGAAGAGCAAGTCATTTAAGCCTCAAGGCGGCGATAACAGCGGCGGTTGAAATGGCAAAGAAGAAAGCCGCTGGAAAAAAATAAGGTAATCGTGTTTTGTTTTCAGGCGGTTGTTCGCTAAGGCGCAAAGCGGTTTTTTTTGCGTAGCCGATCGGTAAACAAAGCGTCGAATACGCGCGTAAACGGTTCAAGGTTTTCATGGATAAGATAATAATAAAAGGCGCGAGGGTGCATAACCTCAAGGGCATAGACCTTGAAATTCCGCGCGACAGGCTCGTGGTTATAACAGGCGTTTCAGGCTCCGGCAAGTCTTCGCTTGCGTTTGACACGATATACGCCGAGGGGCAGAGGCGTTACGTCGAGTCGCTCTCCGCTTACGCGAGGCAGTTTCTTGAGCAGATAGACAAGCCGGACGTTGAAAGCATCGAAGGCCTCTCTCCGTCCATTTCCATCGAGCAAAATGCAACGTCAAAAAACCCGCGTTCAACGGTCGGCACGGTGACTGAAGTATACGACTACATGCGGCTTCTCTACGCAAGGGTCGGCACGCCGCACTGTTACAACTGCGGCAGGCTGATAACTTCGCAAACAATACAGCAGATGGCCGACAGGGTTATGGAACTGCCCGAAGGAACGAAGCTTACGGTGCTCTCTCCCATTGTAAGGGGCAGAAAAGGCGAATACAAGAAAGAGCTGGAGCAACTTCAAAAAGACGGCTACACCAAGATACGGTTAAACGGAGAGATGTTCGATCTTGACGCAGCGCCGCACCTTGATAAAAGAAAAAAACACGATATTGACGTCGTGGTTGACAGGCTTGTTGTAAAGGAAGGCGCTATAAGAAGGCTCGCGGATTCGCTGGAAGCGTCCGCCAAGCTGTCCGGCGGCCTTGTCAAGGTTGATTGCGGCCAAGCGCGGGAGATACTTTTTAACGAAAAATTATCGTGCGTTGAGTGCGGCGTAAGCTACCCCGAGATAAACCCGACGGTATTTTCATTTAACAGCCCGTACGGAGCCTGCCCGGAGTGCAAAGGCCTCGGAGAAAAACTTTACTTCGACCCGGCCCTTGTAGTGCCGGATGAAAGCCTCTCTCTTGAAGAGGGCGCGGTAGCGCCTTGGGGAAAGTCCGGCGGAAAGAAGGCGTCTTTTTATTATCTCCGAATGCTTGACGCCCTTTCAAAGCACTATAAGTTTTCTTTGACGGTTCCGTGGAAAAAGCTTCCGGCGAACGCCAAAGCGACAGTGCTAAACGGCTCCGGCGAAGACGAGCTTGAGTTCCGTTTTTTAAGCGACAAGAGCAAGTTCAGTTATACCGGCGTATTTGAAGGCGCGCTTAAAAATCTTGAGAGGCGTTATCACGAGACGGCCTCTGAGGACGTGCGCTCGGCCCTTGAAAAATACATGAACCCACAGCCGTGCCCCGAGTGTGGCGGCGCAAGGCTTAAAAAAGAATCGCTTTTTATAAAGCTTGGGAACAGGTCTATTGCCGAGGCGTCGGCAATGTCAATAAAGGACGCCGTCAAATTTTTTTCAACGCTACTGCTGACGGACCTTCAGCAGGAGATAGCAAGGCGCGTGCTTAAGGAAATAAACGAGCGCCTCGGCTTTCTCGTTAACGTCGGGCTTGATTACCTTACGCTTGACAGGCCGTCCGGCACTTTATCCGGCGGAGAGGGCCAGCGAATTCGTCTTGCCACGCAGATAGGCTCAAGCCTTGTCGGCGTTCTGTACATACTCGACGAGCCTTCCATAGGGCTTCATCAGAGGGATAACAGGAGGCTTCTTGCCGCGTTAAAAAGGCTCCGCGACATGGGCAACACCGTAATAGTGGTTGAGCACGACGAAGAGACCATACGCGAGGCCGACCACGTAATTGACATGGGCCCGGGCGCGGGCGTAGCGGGCGGGCAGGTGGTTGCCCAAGGCCACGTAAAAGAAATATTGGCCAGCAAAAATTCTCTTACCGGAGCGTACCTTTCCGGCAGGTTGAAGATTCCGGTGCCTACCGCGAGAAAGAAGCCCGGTCCTGCCAGGCTTACGTTAAAAGGCGCGTCAGCGAATAATTTAAAGCGCGTTACGGCGTCAATACCCATAGGCCTGATTACGTGCGTAACCGGCGTATCAGGCTCCGGCAAAAGCACGCTTGTCATAGATACGCTTTACAAAAATCTCGCTAACCGGCTGTATCACTTGCGCCACAGGGCCGGTGAGGCGGAGGCTATACTCGGCACGGAGTTTATAGACAAGGTAATTGACATTGACCAGTCGCCCATAGGAAGGACTCCGAGGTCGAACCCGTCCACGTACACCGGCGTATTTACGCCCGTACGTGAGCTTTTCTGCTCGCTTGCCGAGGCGCGCGTTCGCGGCTACGGTCCGGGCAGGTTCAGTTTTAACGTAAAAGGGGGCAGGTGCGAAACGTGCAAAGGCGACGGAGTGATAAAAGTTGAAATGCACTTTTTGCCTGATGTTTATGTTCTATGCGAGGCCTGCTCCGGAGCGCGCTACAACAGGAGCACGCTCGAGATCAGATACAAAGGCAAAAGCATAGCCGAGTGCCTTGACATGACGGTTACCGAGGCGCTCAGGTTTTTTGAGAATATTCCACCGGTAAAAGAAAAACTGAAGACGCTCTTTGAGGTGGGGCTTGGTTATATAAAGCTCGGGCAATCGTCCACCACGCTTTCCGGCGGAGAGGCGCAGAGGCTTAAACTTTCAAAAGAATTGTCCAAGAGGGCTACGGGCAAAACGCTCTATATACTCGACGAGCCGACAACCGGCCTTCACTTCGCTGACATACATAAGCTTCTTGAAGTGCTTTTTAGCCTTAGAGACGCCGGCAATACCATAGTTATAATAGAACACAATTTGGACGTTATAAAATCAGCGGATTATGTCATAGACCTCGGCCCGGAGGGCGGAGACTTAGGCGGACGCGTAGTTGCCGAGGGTACGCCTGAGGATATAGCCGTAGCAGAAGGCTCATATACAGGAGAGTTCCTGCGGCCTGTGCTTTAGTTTTAAGCCCATTGTGCAAAGTCCCGCTATGCGCGATAGCATGGCGCTCTGATAGATCAATGCCGTTTATTAGCAGTTTTTTGCGTGTTAAGCAAAGCGAAGTATTGGAAGTATTGTTTGTGGATTGGTGTTTTTGAAGCGGCGCGCCCTAAAAGGGCGCGCCTTTCTTGATTGGGCTGTGTTATTACGCAACTGCCGCTTTTATTGCCACCGCGACGCTTGCTATAATGCTTGCCGAAGCTACAAGAGTAGCTATCGTGCCTGAAGTCATCGTGGCGATTAGTTCGTTTTTCATGTTTTTCCTCCTTTTTAAATGTGCCGGAAAGCCTGTATTAAAAAGCCTCCCTTAATCGTTACGCTTACAGCATACTATTTCAGACATTAAAGCAACGTTAGAGGTTTGAGTAAAACAGGTTGTAGAGGAGAAGCGGGTAAAAGCGGCAGTTTTCTATTTTTGAGCGGATTCGCGCCCTGAGCGAAAGGCAAAGGACAGGAGAGCGTCAACGCCAATAATAAAACAGGTAAAGGCTCCGACTGACGCAAGGTATAGCCTATGCTCGTAGATTACGTCAAGTATGGGTATGAAGCTCGACGTAGGGGAAAGTATCAGAAAAAACCAGAATATAAAAAACGAAGCAACGCGCGCCCTGCCCGGGCCGTTTCGTAACGACCAAAAGGCTAAGTAAAAAGCAATGGCGGCAATGAGAGCGAGAATTACGAGCGATACGGCTGGAGGCGGCAAGGGGTAGTTCAGCAGTGTTCCTTTATTTATCGCTGGAGTTTCAAAGAGCTTGTTTGACAGAGGAAAGTCGTAGTCAAGGTTTTGGTTAGCCGGCGCAATCAAGAGCGAAAGATAATAGACTATTACGTTAAACTGCGTGTATAGGTACTGCTTTGGCGTGAAGTTGGGCAGAGCAAAACCGGCAGTGGGAAGGTCAGCCGTTTTTTGAATGATATCGGGACGTGCCGCCGGTGACGGAGCGTTTTGCGCGGTTACGGCGCCGGCAGGTGCTATTTTTACAGACGCCTCCTGCGCCGCGGTTTCGGCGCTTAAGTCTGAAAAACCGGCTGACGGCATTACGGTTGTAAGGCTGAAGAAGATGAAGAGAACCCAGAGCATTGCGTGCATCGGCCAGCGCGCAAGCAATGGCTTGAAGCGCAAGCCGCTTAAAAAGTAAAAGTCGTAAAGTACAATGGCGGCGGGAAGCGTAAGGGCTGATTCTTTTGAGTAAAAAGCGAGAACGTATGACAGGGCTGTCACGGCGTATAAAAGGTATCTTTTAAACGGCGCTTGGGCCTGCCATGATTTTATGAAAAGAATAAGCGCTAAAAGATAAAAGAGAGCGGAGAGAGACTCCATCCTTTGCACAATGTACGTGACGGCCTGTGTTTGCACGGGATGCAGGGCGAAGATAAGCGCGACGAAAAAAGAGAGCCGTTTTGATATGGCCGCGCCCATGCCGGAGGCAAATAGCGTCGAAGAAATAAAAAACATCACAAGAGCGGAGTTTGCAATGTGAATGGCAGTGTTCACAACGTGCCAGCCCCATGTGCTTAGTCCGCCCATCGCGTAGTTAAAAGCGAAGGTGGCGACGGTTACGCCCCTTTGGCCGCGAAGTATGTCGGGTAAATTGGCAAGACTCCGTATTTGTCGGTTTTCGACAATTTGCTGTGTGTCGTCAAACTGAAAGGACGATGAGAACGTGTTTGAGTACGACATGATGATAACAGCGGCAAGAAGCATGACGGCAAAGAGAGGGAAGAGCCTATTTTCAAAGACAGAGTCCATATGTTATTGGCCGTTATTTTTCTTCTTTTCGGCGTCAGTTAATCCGGCTTCGCGGAGCGCGTTTTTTATAAGAGTCAATTCCTGCGAAAGCGTTTTGTTTTTTTCGTGCAAAATGGATATGACCACGGAGAAGTGCAGGATTATCAGGATTATAAAAATGAAGGCGATGGCAAAAAGAAGCGTCGGCGGATAAGCCACGCCGATAAGCCCGGCAATGTAGTCAAGCAGGCTTTTCTTTACCGCGACGATGATTATGGCTATTGCGGAGGCGAGCCACAGCACGGAGTATTTTTCTTTTAACAGCCCGCGCCGTATGAAGTCGATGACTACGCCGAAGATTATAACCGCGCCGATTATCGCCAAAACCTGAAAAAGATACACCAACACCCCCATGCATGTTGCCGCTATGGTCCGCTTACAATTGAATTTTAACGGTTAGTCTTTTTTATCAGGTCCACCGTTATGGCGAGAAGAACTTTTACCATGTAGTAGACGGACTTTGTCGGAGTTATGGACGACCGCCCGGCCGCGCGCTCCTCCATCCTTACGGGTATTTCCATTATACTAAAACCTTTTTTGTGAAGCAACACAAGTGACTCCACCTCCGGGTAATCGTCAGGGTAACGCTGGCTGAAGTAGCTTATACAGCGTTTGCCGACCGCCCTGAAGCCGGAAGTGGTGTCAGTGACTTTTTCTTGAATTATAAGCGATACGAGTTTTGAAAATATCTTTATGCCCGCGCTCCTTGCCAAAGACGGTTTGTATTCGCCGGCGCCCAAAAACCTTGAGCCTACGACTATGTCCGCCTTGCCCAGAATAAGCGGCTCGATAAGCTGTTTTATCTGATCAGCCGGATGCTGTCCGTCGCCGTCAACCTGCACTGCTATGTCGTAGCCTTTAAGGCAAGCGTACTTGTAGCCGGTTTGCATGGTTGCGCCTATGCCGAGGTTGTAAGGGTGGCTTAATACGATTACGCCGAGGTTTTGGGCTACGGGCGCGGTGGAGTCGCCGGATCCGTCGTTTACAACTATAGTGTCCGCGTAAGGAGCTTCTTTTTTTATCGCGCTTATTACCGCGCCGATGTTTTTTTCCTCATTAAACGCTGGAATTATTATAAGTATTTTTTTATCGGAATTTTTCATTGGAAATACATGTAAAAAGCGCTAAGCCGTTTGAGCGCGATTGCCGCAAGGTTACGTTTTCGCATTCTTATTATAGAATATAACAATATCACTGTGGCATTTCAATCTATTAACATGGACGCTCGCATGAGTAAAACGTGCCATTCTGACAG
>SCQA01000010.1 GCA_004298725.1 bacterium | reverse complement strand
TTTGAAATAGCCGTTGAGAACGAAACGGGCGGAGAAATACAGATACTGCTGAAGGGATAAAGCGGCTTACGCTTGCCAATGAATCGCTATTGCAGGAGGCTGATACATCAATGGACAGACAAATCCGCATTCGCATAACAAAAGACGGGCGCGTGGAAATAGACTCCACCATATATAAAGACTGCAAAGAAGTGGCCGAGCACCTCACCAAGAACCTCGGCGCCATTGAAAGCTTTGTTGAAAAAGACACGCATGAAACGACAACGCACGTAAAACTTGATATTGACAAAAAGGGCTGAGTTTAAAGATGCCCCGCGACACAGATACCATGATAAACGCATCGCCTTCACTTAACCTTCATGCCGTAATACCATCATCAAGGGTGAACGGGCCCGGCAAAAGGCTTGTTGTCTTTTTTCAAGGTTGCAGGAGAAACTGCGCCGGATGTTTCAACCCGCAAACCCACCCTATAAAACCAAAAAACATGATGCCCCTTAAAATAGAAAGCCTCTTTTCCTCTTACCTGAAACCCGGCATTAACGGCATCACAATAAGCGGGGGGGAGCCTTTTTTGCAAAGCGCCGCGCTCAAAGAACTTTTAAAAACGGCACGCCATGAGAAAGCCCTTACAACTGTCGTGTACACCGGTTTTACAATTGAAGAGGCGCGGGCCTCAAGTGAGATGTCCCCATGCCTTGAATTTATAGACGTCCTGATTGACGGGGCTTTTGACAAAAACAAAAAAGAGCCGTCCCTTCTCGCGCGCGGCTCGACAAACCAAAGGCTCCACTTCCTTACAGGCCGTTACACGCCAAGCGACTTCTATATGCCGGGCAAGGCCGAGGTGCTTATAGCAAAAGACGGCACAATAACCGGCACAGGCTTCGGCACTATAACTCTCCATGGCGCCGGCATTGCAAGACACTTGCGCAACGAACAGGCAAAATCAATATGACCGGCAAAGATACGCATTTTAAAGAGACCCTTTTAAACCTGACGGGAGCGTCCGGCCGTGGCAAAATTCGCGAGACGCTCGCGGAAATGTCGAGAGATCTGCCTAAAACGCTTGAATCAATCGAGCTTTACCGGCTATGCTTCGACGCTATTGAAAAGATAGAAGACCCTTTGGATAAAAAAGAAACTATTCTCGATTTCGCCAAGAACCTTCCGGCGTACGACGCTTTCATACCGCTATACAAAGAAGCCGTTGAATCAGCCATAACTGCGGCGGATTCCTTTGACGACCGCGCCCGCAGGCAAACGGAGCTTCAAAGGATTGCCGCAGAGCTTCCGCGCACAAAAGAATTCATGAAATACCGCTTGCAGGCGTGGCGACTTGCCCTTGACCTGCCCGATAAACCGCGTTTTGCCGAGCCTGACCTCGTTAAAATAGCAAAAGAACTGCCCAAGGCGAACGACTACATATTTTACAGGCGTTACACGCTTCTCGGCGTTGCAGAGCTTATGCCCAAAGACGGCGCTTTCATGGACGTTTACCGCGCGGCGCTTGAACTTGCCATGAAGGCCGCTCCTTTTGTGGAGGAGCCGTACTACAGAAAATACGCCCTCATGCACTTGGCCGAAAAAATCAAAGATACGTCCGCGTGTTTTGACCTTTACAAAAAAGCCATTGAAGACTCGCACAAAGCGGCGCTTGACTTTAAAGACCCGTTCGCAAGGGAGTTCGCGCTTCTTGATATAATTAAAGAAATACCCAAAACCGAAGACTTTTTTCCGCTTTTACAGGAAATGCTTAAGCAATCGCTCTCGTTTTTCACGGTTAAGAGCTGGATGGAAGACGTTGAAATATTCGACGTGGTTGACTACGTGCTGTCGGCGGAAGACCACGGCATGTACGAATCAAAACAAAAACGTTTTTCACGCGCCAAATACGCCGAGATACTCGGCCACAACCTTGAAGATTTCGGCATGAAGCTTGCCGATATGCGCTTTATCGAAACCTTAAAACCTTTTACACACGTCTGGATACGTCCGTCAGAGCTTCGCGACAGCGTTAAAAAAGTGGTTGCCAACCTTGAATCACTTAAAAACACTTATCAAGGCGATGAAATTGAAAGGCCGGTTTTCATAAAAGAAGCCTACTTTGAAAGCGAAAGAAGCGTTGCCGTTAAAAAAACAGCCCCCGCGCAAACGGACTGCGTTGCCATAGACCTTGGCGCCACAAACACCGTAATAATGCGGAAAAAACCGGGCGCGAGGCCTGAATACGCGGCCATGGGCGATACGGCAAAGAAATACGACGGCACATATTGCGTCCCGACGGTGCTTGGAATAAAAACCAATACCATAGGCGCCGAAGTCACTGAAGAAACACCGGCAATCAACATCAAACAACTCCTGCTTGACGCAAACCCGAAGGGCAAGGAGTACATGGAAAAATTCTTCCGCCTGCTAAGTAAACACCTTAAAAAAACCTCGGGTTCATCCGGCCTTATTTCCTCAATATTTCAAAAAGGCATAGCGGACGTACTCTATTTAACCGTGCCGGTAGGCTTCATTGACTACAAAAACGCCCTCAAGGAAATAGCTGAAAAGACCTTCAAGGGAACTAAAATAGAATTCATAGAAGAGCCGCTTGCCGCGGCCATAGGCTACGAAGTGGCCGCTGAGGAAGAAAAAGTCGTTATGGTAATGGACTTCGGCGGATCTACGCTCAACACCATGATACTTCGCTTGAGCCTTTCAGGCGTGCACGTGGTTGCGAAGCCGGAAAGGGCGCTGGTTCTTGGAGGCTCCGACATAGACCTCTGGCTCGCCGGGCATCTCGCTTTGAAGGCAGGCATTCCCCTTGGACAAGATACCGTACCGCCCCTGCCGCTGATACAAAAAGCCGAGGAGATAAAAATAGCCCTCTCCACGCAAAACGAAGCCGACTTTAAGTGGAACGGCGCGGACGTGTGTAAAGTAACAAGATACGACCTTGAAGAAGTACTTAACAGCCACGATTTTTACAGGTTCATTGACCGCGCTCTTTCACAAATGGTAAGGAAGGCCGAAAAGATCGGCCTTAAAAAAGAACGCATTGAAGCCGTTCTACTGACCGGAGGCTCGTCCCAGATACCATCGTTTAAGGATAAAATAGGCCACGCGTTTCCTCTGCTAAGGGCTAAAAACCAGATATACGACCACAGCCCCCTCTCCGCGGTATGCACTGGCGCGGCCCTATTCGGTGCGCGTGACGTAACGGACAGGCACCTTGGCATGGCATACGCCGTGCGCTACGCCACAAGTGAGAAGGAAGTCCGCTTCTCCTTCGGCATAATGCTCGAAAAGGGCGAACCCCTGCCTTTTGAAAAGACCTTCAAGCTTACCCCTGCAAAAAAACTTGGACAACAGAACGGCATACGCATCGACCTCTTTGAAGTGCCCGACGGCATGATAACCAGAAGATGGATAAAAGAAGAGGGGCTTGAATTTTTAAGGCAGGAAATTACCGAGCCGAGGCAGGCGGACCTAAAACCGCTTAAAACAATTACAATGCCATTTGAAGACCCGGCAAAAGATGAAGTTTACGTTACCTTGCATGTAAAAGAGAACGGCAACCTTCTTATTAAATGGGGCGCTGACAAAACCCTTGAAACCGGCATAAGGCTTCAATAGAAAACTGCCGTATAACCGTATCAACCTCTAATTCCCGCGTTTTCGCGGGCGAGTTATAGTTTACAACCCCATCTTTCCCAACCTGAAATATATCACTCCATGTCCAGTGGCATTTTGGCCACCAGTGGCATTTTGGCCATTGAACCAATCGGCAGGAGAGGGGCATGGGAGATTATGAACCCAAGAGCACATTCATCTGAAAGTCACGCGCCACCAGTGGCATTTTGGCCACCAGTGGCATGTTGGCCACCAGTGGCATGTTGGCCATTCGCAATTACGAAATAATCTGGTTCAGGTTGTAACCTGAACCAGCGGCAGTTCAAAACGGAAGCGACTGCCGATATGCGCCGGGCATGGCCCCGCGCGCCTTTTGGCTGAATATCTTTGTATTACAGGTATTACAGATAAAGTCGGGCCGGCCTCTTTAGAGGCCGGCCCGTCTGCATTGATGCACCGGCAAAATTACTGCCTGCGCGCGAACGGTTGCCCGTCTTCATGCGCTATCAAACCTTGTCAAGCGTGCCGTTGGTGTCGGTATCCGGCCTGCTGTCCCCGGGTTGCATATAATGCGTATGGTGGGTAAAATGGAGCTTGCCCTGCGCTGTCATGTTAAATGTCCATACATTGCTCGTAAACGGTAAACCTCCCAATATCTCCGTGTTATTAAACGCAAAATGGTCCCCTACTACTTGCGCCGTTCCGCTATCTTGTGGCGTGGAAGGAAATGTTGGTGGCGCGCCTACTTCGCCGTATATCGCAACGTTTGCAATGGAATTAGTCTGGGTAATGACTATTCTTATTTTGGTAGGTGCGTTGTGAATGATATTAGCGCTTTCCATGCCTTCCCATACGCCAGAAAAATCAACCACCATGTCTTTTCGTCCGACGTGCCTGTCATGAACGCTGTCGTATAACGACGTTGCCCTGTCAACCAGCGGATCGTAAACACGCACTACGACGGAGCTTAATACAACGCCTGCCTTCCACGTATTTTTGCATTTAAC
>SCQA01000009.1 GCA_004298725.1 bacterium | reverse complement strand
ACCGCGGTTACCGGCTTGCAGTATGGTTCGCTTCCGATTTACAGGATTACGTCAGACGCCACCGTTAATAATACCACGAGAACGGTTGTAGCCTATCTTGGAGAGAGCAATTTGAACGTCAACTCTCTTTCAGCCATAAACGCCAACGGCTGTTTGACCGTATCTGGAGGGCCTGCTATAAATGTCTATAATGAAGAGTCTTGCGACGAATGCGCCAAGCCTCCCGGACAGGTATTTCAGGGCACTGGATGCAACACCAACACCGGGCCTTCAGACCCGTGCGGCAATCTTGCCACAGGCACGTGCGCTCCCGCAAAGACGACGCTTACAAATATGAACACCTACCTTGGCGATTCCATAGCCAATATAAAAACATATTCGGATCAGGTCGTAACGTGCGATGCCGCGGGTTGCGGCGGAACCGGTTCAGGCAACCTCGGTAGCCTTGTTACAAGCTGGGAAGGAAGCGGCGACCAAGAAGGCGTGCTCCTTGTCGTTGACAACCTCGGCGGCGCCACCGCCAACATGAACGGCAACATAAACGGCGAAGGCATATTGATTATAACCGGTAATATGCAGATAACAGGCAATATTACATGGGAAGGGCTTATATACGTCATGGGCAACCTGACCATATCCGGCAATCCGAATATCGAAGGCGGAATGATGGTGGGCGGCAATGTCGACTTGAATGGTAGCGTTACGGTTGAGTACGACCCGGAAGAGCTTCTTGAGATGGCAAGGCAGACAGGCTCGTCCGCCACTACGGTGTGGAAGAGGCTGTAAAGCAGTGGATAGTAAATAGTTGACAGTGGACAGCGAATGAAAAACGCTAACCACTGATAACTGAGATTAGAGACAGCGGCTAACCTTAAACAGAGGTTAGCCGCTTTGCTTTTTTGTTGTTTGCCGTGCCGTCAGGAGTTTCCTCTGACGGATATTCTATAGTATTGGAACGGGAAAAGTTTAGTGAATAGCGGCGAGACAGTGGTTAGTGAATAACGGATAACAACCGATGCTTGATTAAATGTCCCAACCACTCTTGCCGCTAACCGCTAACCACTAACCATTATTCACTGTCCACAATCCACAAAACCAAAATCAGCTTTGCCGTCTTGACAGATAAGCGGTTACGGTAAATAATTACAATAAGAGTTTTGTCGCTAAAAACATTAAACATGAGGAGACGGATAGTTATGGCAGAAGAGCTTCACGCAACGCCGCCCGCGAAGAATTCGGCAATTATTTTCGTCAACAAACTGCTTACGATAGTTGATGACGTTATTCTCGTGCTCGTTGGCTTGGGCATAGTGGCGGTTGCAGGGCTTCTTATGCTGGAGGCTGTCACGGATTTCGTATATTACAACCAACATTCCATTTCGCACATAATCAGCGATTTGATGTTCGTTCTTATAGTAATGGAGCTTTTCCGGCAGGTAATGCGCCAGCTTAACCGCCACACGTTTTCGCTTAATCCGTTCATATTCATAGGCGTAATAGCAAGCATAAGAGGGCTACTGTTGACACAGATGAAGATAGGCATGGGCGAAGAAAGCTGGGAGGGCGGCGTTATAAAGCTCGGCATCCATGCCATAATAGTTCTTGTGCTTGTTGTAAGCATGTACTTCTATTCAAAATGCAAGACAGGTGATTAAGGGTAATTGCTTAAGGAAGCTCTGATTAATCCAGTTTTTATGCCGTGACACCAAGATTGTTTTACATCTGCGCCTAACGCCTAACCCTGCCTACCTCTTTGAAAAATAACCCCACCCGGCCTCCCCTTAATTTAAGGAGGTGCAGGGGGGAGTTATCCGTTACCCCAAAATGAAATTGCTTCGCAGAGCAATGACAAGCCATGGAATAAATCAGAGTTTCCTTAGAAATGCCTTAGAGTTAACTTGCGGCCTTAATTTGTTAATCAAAGCCGCGAAGAGTTTGTAGCATTAGTTTAGACGCGGTTGCGCTAAGAGGCGATTTAATCACTGGCCGCCAGCCGGTTTAGCTTCAAGCTGTTCGAGCAGAAACTTTATCTGCCTGTCACCGGGGTTCAGGCGGGCGGCTTCTTTAAGCACGTCCTTTGCTTTTGCCTCTTTGTTAAGCTGATACAAAAGCATTCCGTACGCCTTTATTACCACGGAGTCCATAGGGAACTTTTCAGCGCCTTTTTCGAGGTATTTAAGCGCCTTTTCATTGTCTTCCATGCCCTGATACGACAGCGCAAGATAATAATAAACAGTAGGGCTGTCTTCAATCTTCAACGCCTCTTCAAAGGTGGCGGCTGATTTTCCTAAGTTGCGCTCTTTAAAGTATTTACCGCCTGTCATCAAAAGCTCGGCCATCTTCGCCTTTTTTTCATCCGGGGTCAGTTTCGCGTACGGGTTTGAAATCGCGTCAATAAGCGTTCCGGTTGGAAGCGGCGCGTCGTAAACCTTCAGCGCGGACGCGGTGCCTTTAATGCGCATTTCGTCCGTGTTGACGGAGCCGAGGTAGTTTTTGTCAAGCGCAATCGGCCCGCCGCTTGCCTCCGCGTTTATTTCATTCGAGTGGATGTTGCTTAAGCTTATTTCCGGGTTACCGTCAATAATTGAAAGGCCTGTTTTATTTTGCGTTATTTCCGTTTTCGTTAAAACGGCCTTTGAATTTACAAGCATTGCGCCCGTAACGTTGTGCCAGATGGTAGTG
>SCQA01000077.1 GCA_004298725.1 bacterium | reverse complement strand
GCAAGGCCGAACCTATCCGCCCTGTTGATAATTATGGTATTTGCCGCGGGTATGTCAAGACCGGACTCTATAATGGCGGTTGAAAGTAGTACGTCGTACTCCCTGCTTACGAACCCGAGCATCTTCTTTTCAAGCTCGACCTCGTTCATTTGGCCGTGCGCGGAAGCCACGCGCGCGTGCGGCACCGCCCTTGTCAAAAACTCGGCAAGGCGGCCTAACGACTCTATCCTGTTATGCACGAAAAACACCTGCCCGCCGCGCTTTAGCTCGCGCTCGATGGCGGCGGTAATTTCAGCCTCGTCAAATTGTATAACGCTTGTCTTTACGGCAAGCCTGTCTTCCGGCGGGGTGTTTATTATACTTAAATCGCGTACGCCGGAAAGGGACATATGAAGCGTCCTCGGTATGGGCGTAGCCGTAAGGGTAAGGCAATCAACCGATTTTCTAAATTCTTTGAACTTTTCTTTTTGCCTGACGCCGAAACGGTGTTCCTCGTCAATAACAATAAGCCCGAGGTCTTTAAACGCCACGTCGCTTTGTAAAAGCCTGTGCGTGCCTATTATTATGTCAACGCTTCCCTGTTTCACCCTTTGCACTATCTCTTTTTGCGCCTTTGGCGGCTTAAAACGGCTTAACGCCTCCACAACCACCGGAAACGGCGCGAGCCTTCTTTTAAACGTAAGGTAGTGTTGTTGGGCAAGCACTGTTGTCGGCACAAGAATCGCCGTCTGCTTTCCGTCAAGTGCGGCCTTGAAAGCCGCTCTTATGGCCACTTCCGTTTTGCCGTAGCCGACGTCTCCGCAAACGAGCCTGTCCATTACAAGCGGCTCCTGCATGTCTTTAAGAGTATCTTCTATGGCGCGCGCCTGATCCGGCGTTTCGTCATACTCAAAACCCGCCTCAAACTCGGCAAAGGTCCTGTCAGGCTTTGAAAAAGCAAAACCAACCGCGGCGCGCCTCTCGGCGTAGAGCCGTAGCAACTCTCCGGCCATCTTTTCTACTTCTTTTTTTACTTTTCCCTTTGTCTTTATCCAGCCCTGCGCCCCAAGCTTGTCAAGTGCCGGTTCCTTGCCTTCAACCCCGTGATACTTGCTTACAAGGTCCATCCTCCACACCGGCAGATAGAGCTTGTCTCCGTCTCTATATTCAAGCAGAAGAAAATCGTTTTCAACGTTGTCAATCGTGAGGCGTTTCAACCCCCTGTAAAGCCCTATGCCGTGATGCGCGTGGACTATACGGTCGCCTTCAGCCAAATCCCTCAGATCAAGAAGAAAGGCTTCGAGTTTTTTCGAAGGAGGCGCCCTTTTTTTAACCCTTTCGCCAAAAACCTCTTCTTCGGATATTATCGCCAGCATCTCATCCGGCAGAATAAATCCGGTGGAAAGCGCACCGGTGGCAAGGAAAAATCCGCGCCCGCGCCTTTCAAGCGCGTCCGGCCCGTTGGTGCGAGCGGGGTTTAGTTCATAACCCTCTAAAAGCTCCAGAGTCCTCTCTGCCTGCCCGCTATTGTGGGCCGTAAGGTACACCCTCCAGCCTTGTTCAAGCCAGTTATTCACCCTTAAAGCGAGCGGGGCGAAGAGCTGGGCGTCAGCCCCCTTTTTAGTTGTTATCTCCTGCCTTAACCCTATATTAGACTCGCATGAAACAGACGAACCAACCCCTTTCAAGCCCTCAAGCCGTATAACCGGAAACTGCGCAATACGGCTTGCCGTTTCATTCGCGTCAAGGTATAGCTCTTTCGGGTCAACAAAAAAACGCTTTTTTTCAATCTGCTTTCCTTCAGCGGACTTTACGTCATCTTCAAATTCTTTAAAAGCGGCATCCGTTAATTCCGCCTCCACCTGCGCGATGACAACTTCTGAACCGCCGAAATAATCAAACATATCGTCAAGCCTGCCGTAATAGAGAGGCAACAGCTCCGGTATGGCGGGCGCGGAACCGTCGCGAAGCCTTGCATAAAGCGGCTCCCACGCCGGTCGCGTTAGTCCGAGCGAATCAGAACGCTCGATAAGCCTCTCCCTCACGGCGCCTGTGTGAGCCTGCTTGTACGCGGCAACCGACGCCGGCATACACACTGCTTCATCAAGTTTTTTTACGGACCTCTGAGCGCTTATCTCGAAACTGCGGATGGATTCGACAATATCGCCGAAGAATTCTATTCTTAAAGGCAGGTCAAAACCGGACGGAAAAACATCAAGTATGCCGCCGCGCACGCTCATCTCGCCGTGCTCCTCCACCATGCTTACGCGCGTATACCCAAGCCCTTCAAGCGAGCTTATAACGGTTTCCATGGGGTGTTCAGCTCCGGCTGTAAGCCTGAGCTTTTTGTCCTTTAACGCGTGAACGGGAATAACGCGCTCCATGAGGTTATGGCAAGCGGTTACCATGAAAAACGGCCCAGTGGCCTCCATAAGCCTGAAAAGCGCTTCCACGCGAGCGGCGGCTATATCCTGATGCAGACTTTGGCCTTCAAAAGGAAGCACCTCTGTTGACGGATAATAAATGACGTTTTCTTTGCCAAGAAAAAAAACGGCATCTTCAAAAAACCCGGCGGCGGCATCTTCCGACGCCAACGCCGCCACAATGCTTTTGCCCGTAGCCTTGTGCGCCCTTGCCAGAAAAAACGCCTTTGACGAGCCAAGCAGGCCTGACACAACAAGACGTGACGGCGCAAAAAGCCTTCCAGCCGCTATAGTAGCGGCATCTATTGTTATATGTTCATTATTTTCAGCGGATAGAGTAAGCGGCATATTTGTATTCGGGCAACATTATTCTTTAAACATAAAATTATAGCACAGGTTCCAACGCCTTCAAAAGATTTTGCGCCTTTCTAAAATTTGTTGACTTTATTGCCCTTTTTAGGGTATGTTACAATCCCTTCCGGAAAAAAAGTTCTTCTCAGCCTACTCTGGCGCGCCAATACAACCTTATAATTTTATTAAGATTATCACACCATTACAAGACGCAGAGCTAAAGCTGAAAACGCGGGCGCTAAAAGCCCCACGAAACTTTACCAACAGACAAAGGAGGATAAACGTGGGAAAGAACGTAACGCAAAAGGTGCTTGAAAACCACCTTGTCTCCGGCGAGCAGGTTCCCGGCAAAGAAATAAACATCAGGATTGACCAGACAATCACACAGGACGCGACCGGCACAATGTCGTACTTGCAGTTTGAAGCGATGGGCGTGCCAAAGGTTAAGACCGAACTTTCAGTAAGCTACGTTGACCACAACACGCTTCAGTACGGCGGCTTTGAAAATGCCGACGACCACAGGTTTTTACAGACCATTGCCGCCAAGCACGGCATATACTTCTCAAGGCCGGGCAACGGCATTTGCCATCAGGTGCACCTTGAACGCTTCGGCGTGCCGGGCAAAACAATGCTCGGCTCGGACAGCCACACCCCGACAAGCGGCGGCCTTGGCATGTTGGCAATAGGCGCTGGCGGGCTTGACGTCGCGGTTGCCATGGGCGGCGGAGCGTTCAGCCTGAACTACCCGAAAGTAACGCTTGTTAAACTCAAGGGCAAATTAAAGCCGTGGGTGTCGGCAAAAGACGTAATACTTGAACTGCTTAGAAGACTGACCGTTAAAGGCGGCGTCGGCAAGGTTATCGAATACGGCGGCGACGGCGTAAAGAGCCTCAGCGTGCCTGAAAGAGCAACCATAACCAACATGGGCGCGGAACTTGGGGCGACAACGTCAATATTCCCGAGCGACGACGTAACCCATGCTTTTTTAAAGGCGCAGGGCAGAGGGAAAGACTGGTCAGAGCTTATCGCGGACGACGACGCAAAGTACGACGAAGTTATTGACATAGACCTCGCAAAAGTCGAGCCTATGATAGCCAAGCCGCACAGCCCGGACGCAGTTTGCAAGGTATCTGAAATCGAAGGGCTTAAGGTTGATCAAGTCTGCATAGGAAGTTGCACCAATTCGTCGTACAGAGACCTCATGCTCACCTCTGAAATCTTCAAGAAAGGCAAATTCAAGGTGCATCCGGAAGTAAGCATGGTGATTTCTCCGGGCTCGCGGCAGGTGCTTGACATGATTTCCCTTAACAAGGGCCTTTCACACATGATAGAAGCCGGCGCGAGGATACTTGAATCAACCTGCGGC
Organism: bacterium; assembly: GCA_004298725.1. Lineage (GTDB taxonomy): Bacteria > Desulfobacterota > GWC2-55-46 > GWC2-55-46 > GWC2-55-46 > SCQA01. Next base: position 86 of record SCQA01000077.1, on the reverse strand, counting down.
CCGTGCATCGGCAACGGCATATCCCCGCCGTCAGCGGCAGTGTCTTTACGTACCTTTAACAGAAACTTCGAGGGGAGAAGCGGCAC
>SCQA01000076.1 GCA_004298725.1 bacterium | reverse complement strand
GTTAACGCGGTGATTTTTCTTCAAGCAACGCTACTGCGTAGGCTTTAATGCCAGCGCCGGAGCCGGTGAAACCCAAGCCCTCTTCGGTCTTTGCTTTGACGTTAACGCGCGACCTGGCGCAACCGACGGCATCGGCGATGTTGGCGGCCATGTCCATAAGATACGGCAACAGCTTCGGCGCTTCGCATACTATGGTTGAATCAATGTTAGACACCGTTAAAGCATGGCCTTCCACAAGTTGGGCGATTCTTTTTAACAGCTCTAAACTTGAAATGTCTTTATACGCGGGGTCAGACGGCGGAAAATGCGTGCCTATGTCTCCAAGTCCGGCCGCTCCGATTATGGCGTCGGTTACGGCGTGAGATAGCACGTCCGCGTCGGAATGGCCTAAAAGGCCTTTTTCAAACGGCACTATTACTCCGCCAAGCACGAGGCGGCGGACTTCAATAAGCCTGTGTACATCGTAACCGAAACCTATTCTCATATGCGATTAAGATACAGCAAGAAACTAAGTCAAGCAAGACAAAAAAGCCTATCTTGCCTTTAATACGGCTTCGGCAAAGAGCATGTCAACGGGCGTAGTTATTTTGATGTTTTCGTAAGAGCCTTCGATTATTTTAACGTCTACGCCGAGACGTTCCGCAAGCGAGCTTTCGTCAGTGCCGAAGAAGTTGTCCTCATGCGCTTTTTTGTACGCTTCAAGCAACGTCTCCGTCCAGAACGCCTGCGGAGTCTGAACGCTCCAGAGCGTATTTCGCGCGAGCGTTTTCGACACGAACCCGTTATTTGCTTCTTTTACAGTGTCTTTTACTGGAACGGCCGCTATAGCCGCGCCGGATGCGGCGGCAGAGCGTATGACGTCTTCGATAATCTTTAAACTTACAAGCGGCCTTGCGCCGTCGTGTACGGCTATTATGCCGGGGCGTATTTTAGCGTTGTTTATTGCCGCGTTTATGCCGTTAAAAACTGAGTCTTGCCTCTCACTGCCGCCTGCCGTAATGTTGATTATTTTTTTAAAACCGTAAACAGAGACGATCTCATTTTTACAAAATTCAATGTCGTTCTTTGGAACTACGAGAGTTAGGGTATTGACAAGCGGGCATACTTCAAAAACAGAAAGAGTGTAAGCGAGCACCGGCTTTCCGAGAAGGGAGAGGTAATTCTTGTTTTTCGCTGAACCCATGCGAAGCCCTTTGCCGCCGGAGGCTATTACTACGGCGGTTTCAGGTATTTGCTGGAGTGTTTGTGCTGGTTTTAGTTGCGGCATTTAATAGCGGGTTGTCTGGCTTTTGATATTAAGGTTGCCTCTAAAAATTGCCCTTTTTCCCTATCTCTTTGTTAGGACGTAATAAAAATGCTCACATATTCGTTTATATGCTCCGCTTTTTATTTCGCCCCGCCTCGACCTCGGAAAAAATTTCTAATTTTTAGAGACACCCTTAAATAAAACTCGGCTTTAAGACTTGGTTTTTTATGGTGTGCTTTTTGATACTGCCTTAGGCAACAACAGGGCAGGGCGCCGCATACGGTACGCCGATGTCAATTCTTTAGCAGGCGATAAAGCTCTTCTTCTATTTTATCTTCTTTGGTATTGCGCGCTATGGATATTTCTTTTACAAGGAGGTTTTTAGCGGTGTCAAACATTTTTCTTTCGCCAAAAGAAAGCTCTTTGTCGAATTTAAGCACGTACAAGTCTCTTAACACTTTAGCAACTTCCATTACACAGCCGCTTTTAATCTTGTCGGTGTATTCGCGGTAGCGCCTGTTCCATGTTTGGCTGTCTAAGGCCGTGTCGCTTCTGTCTTTCAGTATGCTGTATATCTTCGGAAGCATGCTTTTTTTGACCACCTTGCGAAGCCCTACGGAATTCGCGTTGTCAACGGGAATCATAATGGTGGCTTCAGTATCGAGCACTTTAAGAATGTAAAAGTGCTTATTCTCGCCGGAGACCGTTCTGCATTCGATACCGGTTATCATGCCAACTCCGTGCGCTGGGTAAACAGCAAGCTCTCCGGCTTTGAAAGACGACAACGACGCTCTTGGCATGTTTATCCTTAGGCTATAGTGTTATAAAGCTGATTCTAACGCGTAAGTTATCTTATAACATAAAAATGCCTTATAGTCAATTTATTACAAAGCGGGCAGTGCCGCCAAATAATGTACGGGGAAGGGCGAGCTATTTATTGTTATTTGGGTTCGGGTGCCGGAACTGCAAAAGAGTCGTTTGAAATATCAGGGTTAACTTCTATTTTGGTGTACCTGATGCTTATTGTTTTGTAACCGTCTTCAATTGTTATGCTACTCGGAAATGACGCGCCTGATGTATTTTTAAAGTCCGACAACAACAGGTTAAAGTTTTGTTCGCCGTCACCTTGTTTCTTGAGCGCAATAATATTGCCGTTGGCATCGGTTGTTACGTCAAAGTCTTTAAAAGTGGTTTTAATAGAGGCCGTGTCAACGTTTTTAGCGCCGAGCAAAAGCGTTACTAATTCATCAGGCGTAAACCCGTATGGAATGTACGGGTTGTTCTGACCTTTAGCGTAAACGCTTGTATTGCCGCCAGATGAAATGGTAATTGATTTTGCGTCGCTTACAAGCAAGGCCGCGGTAGCGCCGAAAGCGCCTTTGACGTCTATTCTGAAGTACGCCGGAGATTTTGCCAGTATAAGCGCTCGACCGCTGACAGGCTTATCGCCGGTAATGCTTATAACCGCTTCGGCGGCAATTGAATTTGCCGCAAGCCACGGTTTTTCGGGTTTTTCAGCCAACGTGCTTAGCGTAAACGCAACGCAACCTGAATTAAGGAGCAAAAGGCAGGCGAGGGCAAGTAACCGGCGGAGTGTAATCATCTTATTCGTTTTCTTTCTGTTTTTTCAGCTTTTTTAACTTTTTCGGCTTCTTGCTTTTTATATCGGTTGTGTCGTCTTTAACATGTTTAAGTTCATCTCTGAGCTTTTCCGCCTTGCCTCTGACTATTTCGCTCTTTGGCTCTGATACGAGCGATGCTTCGTACGAGGCGAGCGCCTTTTTCTTGAGGTTTATTTTTAAGTAGGCGTCCCCGAGGTGGTCAAGTACAACAGAGTCCTTGGGCATGTATTTCACGGCCTTTTCAAGTTCTATAACCGCCTTAGCATACTCGCCTTTTTTATAGTACACCCAGCCGAGGCTGTCGAGAATGTGGCCGCTTTCAGGCTTTGCCTGCAAGGCTCTCTTAATATAATCTTCAGCTTCGTCAAGTTTTACGCCTTTGTCGGCATATGTATAGCCGACGTAGTTAAGCGCGTTTGCGTGCTTGGGATCAAGCTCAATCACCTTTTTCATCGTCTCAACGGCCTTGTCTTCTTGCTTGGAGTCGTCATGGAGGATGCCGAGCGCAAAGTACAAATCAACGTCGTTAGGCTTCAGCGCAAGGGCGTTGTTAATGGTTTCGAGCGCCTCGTTAAAATGCTTGGTCTGCCTGTAGATTGACGCAAGAAGCCTGTACAGCTCTATGTTGTCTTTTTTAAGCCTGATGGCGTCTTTAAGTTCTTTTACAGTGTCGTCGAACCTGCCTTGCCGTTCGTATATGTACGCAAGGTGAATCTTCGCGTCTATAAAGCTTGAGTCGTTGTCGGGAATGGCATGAAATTCCTTTGCCGCAGACTCCATGTCGCCTCTTTCTTCATGGGCCGCGCCGATGTAATAGCGCACTCTGTGTATTTCAGGGTGCTCTTTCAGTATTTCTTGAAATTTGTCTATAGCCGCGGCGTGGTCTTTCTTTTCAAAGTATATAAGGCCGATTTTTATCATCGCGTCAAGGCGTGTTTCATTGTGCTTTTCAAGCTCCGTGAATTCAAGCAGGGCCATGTCAAGTTTGTTTTGCTGTATGTATATGGTGCCGAGCTTTATACGGAAGCCGGTATCGCCCGGTATTTCCATAAGGGCTTTTTTATAGATATCGATTGCTTTGGCGTAATCCTTTTGCGATTCATAGAGAAGGCCCAGCTCGTAATAAGCGGTGTCAAAGTGCCTGCTGATGCTGATCGTTTTAATGTAGCTTTCCTCGGCTTTTTTGAATGAGCCGCGCTCGGCTTCTATCTTGGCGATGTAATAGAAAGCCATTATGGAATCAGGCTCTATTTTAAGAAGCGAGTTAAAAACTTCCACGGCCTTGTCGTATTCTTTTATTCTGGCGTATTTTGTGCCGAGGTAAATGTAATTTTTTTGGACGCCCGGCGCGAGTTCAACGGCTTTTTTGTAATTTTCAACTGAGCCTTTGAAGTCGTTTTGCATGGATAAAAGCTCGCCGAGCGCGGCATATGCCTCGGCGTATTTATCGTCAATGGAGATGGCTTTTTCAAGATTCTTTTGCGCCTCCGCGTAATTGCCTGTTAATAGATAAAGCGCGCCGAGGTCGGCATAAAGCACCGCTGAATCGCCGTCCGCTAATGCGGCTTTCTTATAAAGCTCTATGGCGCTTGGGTAGTTGCCGGCCCTTTTCATCGTCTGCGCGGCTATAAAATAATAGTAACTTTCCGCTGAGACGCGCTTGGGCGTTACTGCCGGGTTTGCCTCAGCCTCTTTTGCAACGGCCTCGGAAGAGGCTGAAAATGTGGGCGTGAGCAACGCTACTGCGATTAAACCTGATAAAAAAAGTTTCACTGTGCCTCCGGTAACGCCGCATATAAGCGGCTTTTTATAATTAAAGCGAATATCGCGTAAGTGTGTGGTTTATTATTTTTTTTTGCAAGCAGTTCGTTCCTAATATGCGTTTGAATTTACGATAGTAAAATGGCGGGGCTTTCTAAGCGTCAATTTCGTGAGTTATGCAAGAAACGCGTAGTCGAATTCAGCGCTACCATTGGTTGAGTTATAGGCAGTGCTTGAGACAAATATTAACACCATTTAGAACGGCAGTCAATTGAAAGGGTTGAAGAAGAAATCTGTTGACTGCCGTTGCTTAAAGTTGTATATCTTATAAGTGTGGAATGGGCGATATATGAACGGCAATCGTGGTGCTTCAACTTTCAAGGCCGCCGTATGGATATTTATAATCGGGTCGCTCATCTATGGCGCATCCAAGACATTTTTACCTGTTTTTTCGTATTACATGGTCAAGCTTGACGCGAAGAACGAGTCAAAAATGGCGCACATGTATAACGATGCAACTATGAAAAAACGCATACTTGAGAAGGCCCGCAGTTGGTCAATTCCGCTCAACGAAGAAGACGTTGTTATATCGCGCGGTAACGAAGAAATTACGGTGGAAGTTCAATATACTCAAGTAATATCGCTTGATTTTGTCGACGGGTATGACTGGGTAATTCCTGTTGATATAATCGCCACGTCTCCGATAAGAGAGAATTCGGACGTTTTAAGGTGACATAGCCAGGTTTAATGCTTTAAGCGGCAATTTAGCGGCAACTAATAAAATTGAAATAATAACCCTTTTAACTTAATCCTGAGAGATTAAGAAGGGGAGTAAACTTGAAAAATTCTTATAAAATGAATTGGGCGAATACCTCTGCGCTATTATTGGCGCAGAGGTATTTTTTTTGTTCTTTATCCGCGGGCCATGCCAAATGAAGATAAAAATCTTAATGGATGAAAAGGCCATAGCGCGCGCGCTTGCGCGCATAGCCCATGAAATACTTGAGCGGAACAAGGGCACGGACGGCCTTGTAATTCTCGGCATACCAACGCGAGGCTACGAGCTTGCGCGCAGGCTCAAAGCCGTTATTGACGCCATTGAAAACTCCGACGTTCCTCTTGGCGCTGTTGACGCAACGCTTTACCGCGACGACGTCGGCATAAAAAAGACACAGCCTACGCTTAAAAAAATGGACATACCGGTATCCATTGACGATAAGAAAGTAATAATGGTTGACGACGTGCTTTTTACGGGCAGAACCATACGCGCGGCCATGAACGCGCTTATGGATTTCGGCAGGCCGCTCTCAATTCAGCTTGCCGTGCTTGTTGACAGAGGGCACAGGGAGTTGCCTATTAAGGCCGACTATGTCGGTAAAAACATACCTACTTCGCTTAAAGAGGGCGTAAAGGTAAAGTTGCTGGAGACTGACGGCTCATGCGAAGTGGTTGTCGAGCCGCTTAAAGAGGTTGATAAAAAATGACCGCTCGCCTTAAACATAAAGATTTACTCGGGCTTGAAACGCTTGAAAGAGAGGAAATAGAGCTTATACTCTCGACCGCCGAATCGTTCAGGGAAGTTTCCGAACGCGACATAAAAAAAGTGCCTACGCTTCGCGGCAGAACGGTAATAAACCTCTTTTACGAAGCGTCAACCCGCACGAGGACTTCTTTTGAAATAGCCGCCAAGCGCATGAGCGCGGACGCGGTGAACATATCCGTATCAACAAGTTCCGTTGTAAAAGGCGAAACTTTAAGGGACACGGCTAAAAACCTTGAGGCAATGAAGCCGGACTGCATTGTAATACGGCACGCCTCGGCGGGTACGCCGCATTTAATCGCAAAAAGCGTAGCGTGTTCGGTGATAAACGCCGGCGACGGCGCTCATGAGCATCCGTCTCAGGCGCTCCTTGACATGCTTACGGTTAAAGAAAAACTTGGCAGTATTGACGGCATAAAGCTTGCCATAATCGGCGATATAGCGCATTCAAGGGTGGCGCGCTCTAACATTTACGGTTTTTCGAAACTTGGCGCGAAGGTGGTTGTGGCCGGTCCGGCCACGATGATTCCTCCGGGCATAGAAAAACTCGGTTGCGCGGCAACTTTCAGCGCGGATGAGGCAATAAGCGGCGCTGACGTCGTTATGATGCTCCGCATACAGCTTGAAAGGCAGGATGAATCGTTCTTTCCAACGGCACGCGAGTATTCGCGGCTCTACGGGCTTGACAACTTAAAACTTGCCCGCGCTAAAAAGGATGTAATCATACTCCACCCCGGGCCTATAAACAGGGGCGTGGAAATATCCTCAGAAGTGGCGGACGGCCAGTATTCGGTGATACTTAATCAGGTTACAAACGGCGTGGCCGTGCGTATGGCGCTTTTTTACCTGCTTCTTGGCGCATCTAAAGAGGAGGTAAAAAAATAATGTTGAGGCTTGTTATAAAGGGCGGGCGCGTTATTGACCTTGCCGGAAGCATAGACGGTTTATATAATATTTACATCATGGGCGGCAGAATAGCCTCTGTAAAAGCCGTTGATAAAGACATTTCGGCAACGGAGCTTGTTGCAGGCGAGGGGCTTGAAGTCATAGACGCTACCGGCCTGCTTGTAACGCCCGGTCTTATTGACGCGCACACGCATTTAAGAGAACCTGGTTACGAATATAAGGAGACCATTGCAGGGGGCGCGGTCTCGGCGGCTGTGGGCGGCTTTACGACCATTATGTGCATGGCGAACACAAAGCCGGTAAACGACAATGAGTCTGTAACGCGGTTTATGCTTAAAAAGGCCGAGAGTGCCGTTGTGAACGTCTTGCCTATAGGCGCGGTTACGGTTGGTCTTAAAGGCGAAAGGCTGACCGAGATGGCCGAGCTTAAAGAGGCCGGATGCGCGGCCTTCTCAGACGACGGAATGCCCGTAGCTTCGTCCTCTGTCATGAGGCGCGCCCTTGAATATGCCAACGCATTGGGCATGGTTGTCATTACGCACGCCGAGGACACAAAACTTGCCGGAGCCGGGGTAATGAACGAAGGCGAGGTTTCAACAAAGCTTGGGTTGAAGGGCATACCGTCGACCGCTGAGGATATTGCAGTCGCAAGGGACATTCTTCTTGCCGAACTTACAAGAGCAAGGCTTCATGTGGCTCATGTCAGCACAAGAGGGGCAGTTGAAATTATACGAAACGCCAAAAAACGCGGCGTAAAAGTCACCTGCGAGGCGACGCCGCATCACCTTACGCTTACGCACTTGGCAGTTGAAGGTTATGGCACTAATGCTAAAATGAACCCGCCGCTCCGTTCTGAAGACGACGTCAGCGCGCTTATTGAAGGGCTGGCAGACGGCACGATAGACTGCATAGCCACGGACCACGCGCCGCAGTCTGTAATTGAAAAAGACGTTGAGTTCGACAGGGCGGCAAACGGTGTAGTCGGCCTTGAGACTGCGTTTTCGCTTGTTTACGCGCTGGTCGAAAAAGGGCTTATAACATTACAAGCCGCCATAGCGGCAATGACAATCAATGTGGCGCGGACATTTAACCTTGATAAGGGCAGTCTCAAAGTCGGTTCATCCGCGGACATTGCCATTTTTGATTTAAAAGCCTTATGGATAGTCGAGCCGTCACTACTTAAGTCAAAGTCAAAAAATACACCCTTTGGTGGAATGAATTTGAAGGGCAGGGTTGAAAAGACCATAGTTAACGGCAAAGTAGTGTACGACGCTAATAAACAGAGGTGATTCTTTGAGAAAGTGCATACTCGCGCTTGCGGATGGAACTGTGTTTGAAGGTTTTTCATTCGGCGCTGGCGGCGAATCAATGGGTGAGGCCGTATTTAACACCTCGATGACAGGCTATCAGGAGGTTCTTACCGACCCGTCCTACAGAGGGCAGATAGTCGCCATGACTTACAGCCATCAGGGCAACTACGGCGTGAACATGGAGGACATCGAATCGCGCGGCCCGTGGGTGCACGGTTTCGTCGTGAAAGAGCCGTGCCTCTACCCGAGCAACTGGCGCTCGGAGGAGAGCTTGTCAGGGTATCTTTCAAGAAACGGCATAATAGGCTTATACGGCATTGATACGCGCGCGCTTACCAGAATAATCAGGGATAAAGGCGCGATGATGTCCGTTATTTCCTCGACGAACTTAAACCCGGAAAGCCTTGTAAAAAAGGCCGCCGGAGCAAAAGGCCTTGCCGGAACAGACCTTGTTAAAGACGTAACCGCAAGGGGGCAGTACACGTGGCGCGAGAAGCTCTGGGATTTGAAAAATGGCTACGGCAGGTTAGAGCAGAACCAAAGCGGTTTGTTTAAAGTGGTTGCCTACGATTTCGGAATAAAACGCAATATTTTAAGAAACCTCGCGTCCGCGGGGTGCAACGTAACCGTGGTGCCGGCCTCGACAACTGCGGAGGAAACCCTTGCTATGAACCCGGACGGCATATTCCTTTCAAACGGTCCAGGCGACCCGGACGCCGTAACTTACGCGAAGGAAAACATAAAAAAACTTATAGGCAAAAAGCCGATTTTCGGCATATGCCTCGGCCATCAAATACTTGCCCTCGCGCTTGGCGGCAAAACGTATAAGCTCAAGTTCGGGCACAGGGGCGCCAACCAGCCGGTAAAAGACCTGACTACCGGCAAGGTTGAAATAACCTCTCAAAACCACGGCTTTTCCGTTGACATTGATTCATTGAAAGGCATTGCCGACGTCACGCACATGAACCTTAACGACAACACTGTTGAAGGTATGTCGCATAAAGACCTTCCGCTGTTTTCGGTGCAATACCACCCTGAGGCCTCGCCCGGCCCGCATGATTCCACTTACCTCTTTAAAAGATTTGTGGACATGATGGAGCGTGAAAAAAAGTGATGTTGGGCGTTATGTTAAAGGGAAAACCGAACAAAATGTCTTGCGGAGCACGCAATGTACACAGAAAAAGATTTTGAAGCGGTGAAAAATATTATTTTAAAAGGTGTTCCCTCGGTTTCCGGTATTATTCTTTTCGGCAGTTATGCGAGAGGTACGGCGAAAGAAGAGAGTGATATGGATATTTTAATTATACTCGAAAAAAAATATGGATGGAGGGAAAGGCAAATCGTATTGAACGGCATATATCGTGATACGGCCAGAAAAGGTTATTTAATTGATTTCGTGCTACAGGCGAAGGAAGAATTTGAAATTGACAAAAAATTACCGACTACTTCCAAGTTAATAGCCGAGGAAGGAAGGTTGTTATGGATGAAGGCCTGAAAGATATAATTGACAAATGGATTATCAAGGCGGATAACGACTTGAAAAGCGCGAAACAGGGGCTTGAATGCGATGAGCCTGTTACCGATTCCATCTGCTTTCACTGCCAGCAATCCGTTGAAAAGTATTTGAAGCTTTTTCTACAATCAAGACTTAATAAAACCGGAAGAATCCATAACATAGCCGTGCTTCTTCAACAATGTATAGCCGTAGACGCTACTTTTGAAAATCTGACGGGTATTGAGCACCTTACCGATTATGCGGTAGCGCTTCGATACCCGGACGTCTTTTATATTCCTGATTTAGAAGAGGCCAAGGAAGCTTATAATCAAGCGCTGAAGGTAAAAGATTTTGTTCTGGAGCGCCTTAAGTGAATCCGCGGGGTTGTGAATTTAAAAGATACACGCCGTAAAGAAGCTTTGAATATTCCATGTAAGCGGAGAGTGAGTTTGCCAAAGCGCACAGACATAAAAAAGATACTTCTTGTAGGCTCCGGGCCGATAATAATAGGGCAGGCGTGTGAGTTCGACTATTCCGGCACGCAGGCCTGCAAGGCCCTTAAAGAAGACGGCTTTGAGGTGGTTCTGATCAATTCAAACCCGGCCACCATTATGACCGACCCCGCGCTTGCGGATAGAACGTACATAGAGCCTATAACGCCTGAAATGCTTGAAAAGATAATCGAGCGCGAAAGGCCGGACGCGCTTCTTCCCACAATGGGCGGCCAGACCGCGCTTAACGTAACCGTGAAGTTGTGGGAAAGGGGCGTGCTTGACAAATACAACGTCGAGCTTATCGGCGCGAAGATTCCGGCGATAAAAAAGGCCGAGGACAGGGAGCTTTTTAAAGACGCGATGCACAAGATAGGCCTTCTTGTGCCGAGAAGCTTTAACGCGCGCACCTTTGAAAAGGCCATGGAAATACTCGACAAGATGGGCTACCCGCTTATCATCAGGCCGTCGTTCACGCTTGGCGGCACCGGCGGCGGCATAGCTTACAACAGGCAGGAGTATGAAGACCTCGTCCGCTTCGGCCTTGAGTGCTCTCCTGTAGCCGAGCTTCTTATTGAAGAATCCGTTATCGGATGGAAGGAATACGAGCTTGAAGTAATGAGGGATTCAAAAGACAACGTCGTCATAATTTGCTCTATTGAAAACCTTGACCCGATGGGCGTGCACACCGGCGATTCTATTACCGTTGCTCCGGCGCAGACGCTTACGGACAAGGAATATCAACTGATGCGTGACGCCGCGATAAAAATAATACGCGAAATCGGAGTTGATACAGGCGGCAGTAACATTCAGTTTTCAGTAAACCCCGAGAACGGCGCGATATACGTAATTGAAATGAACCCGAGGGTGTCGCGTTCAAGCGCTCTTGCAAGCAAAGCAACCGGCTTTCCCATTGCCAAGCTGGCGGCAAAACTTGCCGTGGGCTACACGCTTGACGAAATGCCCAACGACATAACTAAAAAAACCCCGGCGTGTTTCGAGCCTACTATTGACTATGTCGTTGTAAAGATTCCGCGCTTCGCGCTTGAAAAATTCCCCAAGGCCGACCCCACGCTGACAACGCAAATGAAGTCCGTCGGCGAGGTAATGGCCATAGGCAGAACATTTAAAGAAGCCTTGCAAAAAGCCGTCCGCTCGCTTGAAACCGGCAGTAACGGTTTTGAAAGAAAAATAAGGATGGACAGAACCACGGTCGGATTCCGGCCAAGCTCAGCCGAAGTTGACGTTTTGCGGCATAACCTTAAAGTGCCCATGCCCGGCAGGTTATGGTACATCTGCGAAGCGCTCCGCACCGGAATGCACGTTGACGAAATTTTTGAACTTACAAATATTGACCGTTGGTTTTTAAATAACCTTAGGGAGCTGATTCAGCTTGAAGAAGGCATTGTTCGCCATGTAACCACGAAAGGCACAATTTCCGAAGAACTTTTCAGAAAGGCAAAAGAATACGGCTATTCGTACAGTATGCTGTCGCTTATTACCGGTTTTCCGGCTGATGAACTAACGCTTGCGGCAAAAGAGGCAGGCATAGTGCCGGTATTCAAAACGGTTGACACCTGCGCCGCCGAATTCGAGGCGTTCACCCCGTACCTTTATTCCACGTATGAAAGGCCTTTTTATAATATCGCCGATAAAAACAATGTGTCTCCCGCGTGCGAGGCGAACCCTACGGATAAGAAAAAGGTTATCATACTTGGAAGCGGCCCTAACAGGATAGGGCAGGGCATCGAGTTCGACTATTGTTGCGTTCACGCGTCTTTTGCGCTCCGCGAGGCGGGTTTTGAATCCATAATGATAAACTGCAACCCTGAAACCGTCTCAACAGACTACGACACGTCCGACAGGCTTTACTTCGAGCCGCTTACTTTCGAGGACGTAATGGCGATAATCGAAAAAGAAAAACCTTACGGAGTTATCGTCCAGCTTGGAGGGCAAACGCCGCTGAAGCTGTCAGTTCCGCTTGAAAGGGCCGGAGTGAATATACTCGGCACTCCGTCGGATTCTATTGACATGGCAGAGGACAGGGAACGCTTTGACGCGCTTCTTGAAAAACTGAAACTCAAGAGGCCGGAGAGCGGCATTGCCCGTTCTATTGACGAAGCCATAAAAGTAGCCGGCGCTATCGGCTACCCGGTAATGGTAAGGCCGTCTTACGTGCTAGGCGGCAGGGCCATGGAGACCGTTTATTCTGAAACAGCCCTTATGGACTACATGACTCGCGCCGTTGCCGCCTCGCCGGAGCATCCCGTGCTTGTGGACAGATTTTTGCAAAACGCCATAGAGGTTGACGTTGACTGCATAGCGGACGGCGAGACTGCGGTAATAGGCGGCATAATGGAGCATATAGAAGAGGCCGGCGTCCATTCGGGCGATTCCGCCTGCTCGCTTCCGCCTTATTCGCTGGACGCGTCCGTGCTTGACGATATACGCGCCCAGACCAAACTTATGGCTAACGCACTTAAAGTTGTCGGCCTTATGAACGTACAGTTCGCGGTAAAGGGCGCAGAGGTTTACGTGCTTGAGGTTAACCCGAGGGCGTCGCGCACAATACCGTTTGTCAGCAAGGCCATAGGCGCGCCTCTTGCTAAGCTTGCCACAAAGGTAATGGCCGGAGCAACGCTTAAAAGCCTCGGTTTTACTAAAGAGGTCGTGCCGCGTTATACTTCCGTAAAAGAAGCCGTCTTTCCGTTTATAAAATTCCCCGGGGTTGACACGCTTCTTGGACCTGAAATGAAGTCAACCGGAGAGGTCATGGGCATAGGCGAAAACTTCGGCGTGGCCTTTGCCAAGGCGCAAATAGCCGCAGGAAACCACCTGCCGCTTTCAGGCACCGTTTTTATAAGCGTAAGGGATGAAGACAAAAACGAAATACTTGGCGTAGCTTCCGAGCTTAAAGCAATGGGCTTCAGCATTATAGCCACTACCGGCACGGTCAAATTCTTAAAACAAAAAAACGTGGATGCCGAGCATGTTTACAAAGTTACTGAAGGCGGCAGGCCTAACATAGTTGACAGGATAAAGAGCAGGGAAGTGGTAATGGTGGTCAATACGTCTTTCGGCGCGAAGTCAGTTGAAGATTCGTACTCCATACGCAGGACTTCCCTTGAAGTCGGCCTGCCTTATTTCACCACGGTTGCGGGCGCAAAGGCCGCGGCGCATGGTATTAAGGCTTTAAA
>SCQA01000075.1 GCA_004298725.1 bacterium | reverse complement strand
CGGTTATCAGGGTAACGGAATAGACAGTTATCCGATAGCTGATAACCGTCTTATGGAGGGTAATCTTTGTAAAACCAAAATAATTCTGTTATGATTTCATAAGAATAATTCTAAAGGAAGGAATATGCCGGTAAGGTCAAATAAAAAGAAGTTTATCGCGCTCTTTTTTGTGGCGGCGGTCATAGCGGCGGTAATTATCTTTTCAACGTTTGCCCGCACAAAAAGCAGGGCCGGTTATATAACTGCTACCGGAGTAATGGAGGCTACGGAAGTTACGTTATCTCCAAAGACTTTCGGCAAATTAGAGTGGCTCTGTTGCAAGGAAGGCGACGGCGTAACCAAAGGGCAGGCTGTTTTGCGCCTTGATTCGCGCGAGTTAAAGGCAAAGGTTGACGAGGCAAGGGCTGTTCTTTCCGGAGCCGGAGAGTCGCTGAAAGAAGTTATGGCGGTGCTTGAAAGCGCAAAAGCGGCGGAGCAGTCCGCCGGGTTTGAAGTGGAGGCGTCCGTTGCGGAGGTTGATCGAGTTAAGGCCGCTCTTAATGATTCAAAGGAAAACTTTGAACGCGCCAAGGTGCTCTTAAAAGACGGCTACATATCAAGGAAAGATTACGACTCCGCCGAGACGGTCTTTAACGCAAACGCCGCGCTTTTAACTTCGTCTAAGGCGCGCAAGAGAAGCGCGGACGGCGCACTCAACATAGCCGGAGCAAATATAAAAGTGGCACGCGCCAGAATATCAACTGCCGAGGCTAAGAAGACGCAGGCAGAGGCTCAGTTGAAAGTTTTTGACGCACAGCTTGAGGATGCCGAGGTCTTTTCTCCTATTGATGGCGTCGTGGTGAATAAGTCTTTTGAAGTTGGTGAAAACGCCCCTGCCGGCGCGCCGGTGTATACGGTGTTTGACCTTAAAAACATATGGGCAAGGGTTGATATTGAAGAAACAGACGCCTCTAAAATAAGGCTTGGCGGACCGGCAAAGATAACAGCGCCTGGACTTTCAGGAAGGGAGTTTGACGCTAAGGTAATTGAAGTCGGCAGTGTCGCCGCTTTTGCAACGCAAAAAGACGTTACACGCGGCAGAAAAGACATAAAGTCTTTTCGTGTGAAGGCCGGCGTAAACACTGCCGATGGTTTTTTGAAGCCGGGTATGACGGTAGACGTAAGTTTTTACACTGGCGATAATAATCCGCCAGCCAAGCCATGAGCTATTCCATTGAAATTTCACGCCTGACAAAGGCGTTCGGCGCGCTTACGGCGTTAAACGGCATAACTCTTGAGATTCTGGACGGCGAATTCTTTGGGCTTTTAGGCCCAAACGGCGCGGGCAAAACCACTCTTATACGCATACTCACAACCCTTATAAAACCCACCGGAGGAAGCGCCCGCATAATGGGCATTGACGTCGTGCAATCGCCGGCTAAGGTGCGTAACATTATCGGCGTTGTGCCGCAGGCCATGACAACGGACCTTGACCTGACCGGTTTTGAGGCGCTTGACATATACGCGCGTATCTACGGTATGGCGAAAAAAGAGCGCATGGAGAGGATAAGTGAACTGCTCGCAATGGTGGGGCTTACGGACAGGGCAAAAGATCTGATAGCGACATATTCCGGCGGCATGAGAAGACGCCTTGAAATAGCCAGAGGCCTTGTGCATAAGCCTCAGATACTCATACTGGACGAGCCTACCATAGGCCTTGACCCGCAGTCAAGGCACGCCGTGTGGGAGCTTTTAAGGAAGTTCCGCTCAATTGACAAGCTGACCATACTGCTGACAACCCATTATATGGAAGAGGCCGAGGAGCTTTGCGACCGCGTGGCGATAATAGATTACGGCACCATTGCCGCGCTTGATACCGTTACAGGCCTTAAAAAACAGATACCGCAAAAAGACGCCGTTTTGCTTACAGTAAGCGGCGTTGACATGGCAAAGGCCGTTGAATGGGTAAAGACGGTTGCCAAGGTTACGTCATGCGTGGCAAGCGATTGCGACCTAATAATTTACGCGGAGGACGGCGCAATGGCCATACCCGTGCTAATAGAGGGGCTTAAAAACCTCGGCGCGGGCATAACCAAGGTTGTTTTAAAAGTGCAGACGCTTGAGGACGTATTCATACATTTTACCGGCAGGCCCATACGCGAAGAAGAGGTGAAGAAAGTGAACTTTCTTCTCGGCGCGGGCGTGCCGAGCAAGTGGGGTAGGTGACAAGACTGTGAATAGTGAGTGGTGAACGGTGAATCGTTATAGTTCTCACGCTCCCGCGTTGGAACGTATATGAGGACGCTCCAGCGTCAGTGGTTGAAATTTTCACGCAATAGCGTTTTGTAATATCGGTAGCTTCTACCGTGAATAAATCTGTGCGGGTTTACTTTGCAACTGAACCCGAAAAAGGACGTGATGATCACTTGGCGACTTTAAAAGAGCTTCGCATGGAAATGCATAAACTTGCCGACCCGTCACGTGCGGGGTTCTTACAGGGGTTTTTTAAAACTGGCAAGGGCGAATACGCCGAAGGCGATTGCTTTCTCGGAATACGCGTGCCGCTTTTAAGGCGTCTTGCCAAACAACACAAGTCGCTAGTCCTTAAAGACGTTGCCGTGCTTCTGAAATCAAAATGGCATGAAGAAAGGCTGACCGCCCTGATAATTCTTTCTAATGCTTTTTTGAAAAACGACGAAGAGTCGAGAAAGATTATCTTCAATCTTTATGTCAGGTACCTTTCAAGCGTCAACAACTGGGACCTTGTTGACATATCGGCGCCGAACATAGCAGGCGCTTTTTTATGGGATAAAGAAAAAACGCTTTTATACAACCTTGCCAAGTCAAAGAATATATGGGAAAGGCGCGCCGCGATAATGGCGACTTTTTATTTTATAAAAAGAAACAGCTTTAATGATGCCTTGAATATTGCGCGTTTGCTCCTTAATGACAATGAAGACCTCATACACAAGGCAACGGGGTGGATGCTCAGGGAAGTAGGCAAGCGAAGCCTTGAAACTGAAAAAAGCTTTCTTGACGCAAATGTAAAAATAATGCCCAGAACTATGCTGAGATACGCCATTGAAAGGTTTCCTGAAAAAGACCGAAGCAGGTATCTTGAAAAAACCAGTAAGTAAAGACAGGTTTTAAATCTGTCTCTACTTACCCGTAAAGGTCGAAGCAGGCTCAGGCTTTTGCGTCATTATTGGGAGTAACAATGTTCGATTTTAAAACACTCTCTGTATATAATACGCAACGTAGTACGCTGGTATCTGAGTATAACGGCTTTATCGTACCGGAGTTTTAATGCACCGCATATTCGCCATATTTGAAAGGGATTTGAGAAAGTTCGTCCGTAACCCCATTGTGGTTATGATGAGCGTTCTCATGCCCATCGTCTATCTTGTCATACTCGGTTCGTCTTTTCAGGGCGAGCTTAAAAACATTCCCGTCGCCGTGGTAGACCTTGACGCCGGTCCGCACGCTACAAGGGTTATGGAGCTGTTGCATTCCATAGAAGCCGGTCCTGGCACCGTAACCGTTTACAATGTAAACGACCAGGGCGTTGCCATGAAGGGGCTCCGTGCCGGGCTTTTTAAGGGCGTGTTAATTATTCCGCACGATTTCAGCAGAGACGTCGTGCGCGGCACGAGCGCCAACCTCGGCTTATTTCTTGATAATACCGAGGCCATTGCTTCAAAGACGGTTCAGGCCGCCGTGCAAGGCGCCCTGCCTGATTTCAAGACGGACTTTGTCGCGGTGCGAAGAACTGGAGCGGGCATAGACCTAAGGCCGCAGGATATTTACAAGCGAATAGATTATGATCAGAGCCTTATACCCGGCGTGGTTATAATGGCGATATTTCTCGGAGCCATGACGACGGGCGTTTTTAATATCGTCATGGACAGGTTTCTGGGCGTTGAGGAGAGCTACTTTCTTACTCCGCTTACAAGAACCGACATCGTAATGGGCCTTGTAACGAGCGGCCTTGTCATCACAACGCTTATAGCTCTGTTGGTGCTTTTTTTAAGCTCGCTCATATCGGGCATATACCTTTGGCAGATAGTTACATTTAGCGGCTTTCTGCTGATACTTGCGGTTATAGTCCTTTCAACGCTCGGGCTTCAGGGGCTTATGTTTATTATAATGGGAAGGGCCAACCACCCGAGGATAGTAGGCGTGCTGAGCGGGTTTTTAAACGTAATATTTTTCTTTCCGAGCGGAGCGATATACCCGGTTGAGAGCTTTCCGGCGTGGCTCCGCGTTTTCGCCAATGTCAACCCGGAGACATACTCCGTGCACGCTCTTCGTTCAATACTTTATAAAGGCGTTGAGTTTGGGGCAATCAAGGGGGACATACTTTTTCTCGCTGTCTTTGCCGTTATTATGATACTTCTCGGCACGGCGACGTTTAAAAGGACGCTTTAGCGAGTTGTCGTTTGGATGTTTTCCGCGCAAAAAAACCGCTTGACACGTTTTAAAAGATATATTAGATTATAAATTATAATTGAATATACGGATTTGCTTATCCAGAGTGGCAGAGGGACTGGCCCTGTGAAGCCACAGCAACCGGCGCTTTTTTAAAGAGCGACAGGTGCTAACTCCAGCAAGGTTTAATTTTCTAACCTTGGAAGATAAGAAGAACAGTAGCGGCGTCCTCTTCTTAGCTTTAATGCAAAGAAGGGGTTTTTTTTTGCCTTGTCGCTCTTAAGTTTAGCAAAACTGATACCGGTAAAAACCGGGGTTTAACCCTGAGGAGAAAATATGAGTTACATGAAAAGCCTTAAATGCCGCGAGTGCGGCAAAGACTACGCTAAAGAAGCGCTCCACGTATGCGAATTATGCTTCGGCCCGCTTGAGGTCAGTTATGAGTACGACAAAATAAAAAAAATACTCAGCAGGGACGTGATAACCGCAAGACGTCCCAATATGTGGCGCTATAAAGAGCTTCTTCCGCTTGACAACGAGCCTTCAGTAGGCGGCGAGGTAGGCTTTACGCCGCTTGTAAGGGCAAAGAACCTTGAAAAGGCGCTTGGCGTAAAGGAGCTTTACATAAAGAACGACGCCGTAAATTTCCCGACGCTTTCTTTCAAAGACAGGGTTGTTTCCGTTGCCGTGTCAAGGGCAAGAGAGATGGGCTTTACCACGATGGCTTGCGCCTCCACGGGCAACCTTGCCAATTCCGTGGCGGCAAATTCCGCCGCGTGCGGTATGCCGAGCTATGTTTTTATTCCGTACGACCTTGAGCAGACGAAGATTCTCGGAACGCTTGTCTACGGCTCTAACGTAGTCAGCATAAAAGGTACATACGATGAGGTGAACAGGCTGTGCTCTGAAATAGCCGGAAAATACGGTTGGGCGTTCGTGAACATCAATATAAGGCCGTATTACGCCGAAGGCTCAAAGACCTTTGGCTACGAAATTGCCGAGCAACTTGGCTGGAAGCTTCCAAAGAATATCGTCGTGCCTATGGCAGGGGGTTCGCTTATAACGAAGATATGGAAGGCGTTTAAAGAGTTTCACACACTCGGCCTTCTTGACGGCGGTCTTGACACTAAGGTTTACGGAGCGCAGGCAACAGGTTGCGCCCCAATTGTTACGGCCGTTAAAGAGGGCACTGAACTGATAAGGCCGGTCAGGCCCAATACCATAGCCAAGTCCCTTGCCATAGGCAACCCGGCTGACGGCTATTATTCAGCCAAAGTAATGAGAGAAACAGGCGGATGGGGGGAAGACGTCTCTGACGATGAAATTATCGACTCAATGAAGCTTCTTGCCGAAACCGAAGGCATATTCGCCGAGACGGCCGGTGGAGTTACCCTTGGCGTGACCAGAAAGCTTATTGATCAGAAGAGGATACCCAAGGATGAATCAATAGTAGTATGTATAACCGGCAACGGTTTAAAGACTCAGGAGGCCTTAAACGGCAAGATAGTTCAGCCTGTGGTCATAAACGCTAAGCTTGCCGAGTTTGACGACCTCGTAAGGACGGAAAAACGCTATGCCGTGAAGGCGTAGCTCCGTGTTTCAGCTTTTGTAGTGTGAACTGGCGAACCACGCAAGCAACCGCCTGCCGGCTTTTCAGCCCTGCGTCTTTTTAAGGCGCGGGGTGATTTATTGTCAGGCATCCGGAGGCGCAATCTTTTTTTAAGGGCTGACGCGTTTTTTTCTTCATGTTTTATGCTGTTTTTGGTAAGATAAAAAGCTTAGGCTACTTTAGTATCTTTAAAAATAAGGAGACTTTTTGAATGACAGACCATTTCATAGAAGATAAGACTAATAAGGTCGAAGTTAAGGTTGAGGGGTTGGAAGGCAAGGTTGATTTTAACGACCTTAAATCCGGCGGGTTCATTAAGCAGAGGCAAAAAGACATGTTCGCCGTCAGGCTTCGTTGCCCGGGCGGAAGGCTTACCACCGACAAGCTTGTCGAGATAGCCCAGATAGCCCATAAATACAGCAAAAAAGGCGTGGTGCATTTCAGCTTCAGGCAATCGCTTGAGATACTCTATGTTGATTATAAGGAGTTCAAGGCCGTTGTGGCCGAGCTTGAAAAGATAGGCCAGAAGGTAGCATCATGCGGGCCGAGGGTCAGGGTGCCTACGGCGTGCGGCGGATGCGAATACAACCCCAACGGACTTACGGATACGCAGAAGATGGCACAGATGGTTGATTCCAAATTCTTCGGCACGCCGACTCCGCACAAGTTTAAAACGTCTTTTTCAGGCTGTCCCATTGATTGCGCCCGCACCAAGGAAATGGACTTCGGTTTTCAGGGCGTGGTTGAGCCTAAGTGGGACGAAGCGGACTGCACTGGTTGTACTATATGTGCTCCGGCTTGCAAGGAGGACGCCATAGTTTCCGACCAAGATACGGGAATGCCGATATTCGACCCAAAAAAGTGTCTTTACTGCGGGGACTGCATAAGGGCTTGCCCCACGAGCGCGTGGAAGGCAAAACGCTACGGCCACATAGTAAGAATAGGCGGCAAGCACGGACGCCACCCCGTAGAGGCAACCACGGTATGCGAGTTTTTACCAGATGAAAAAGTTGCCGAGGCCATAGCAAAAACCATTGAGTGGTATAACGCCAACGGCAAGCGCGGAGAGCGCATAGCCAATACCTTGAAACGCGTGGGCGTGCAAAAGTACCTTGACTTTATGGCGTCTATACTTAAAGGCATTGAGCGCCCGTTTAACGATACAGGGGCTGTAAAACTTCAGGGCGTTTAAGCGGGAGGAGCGTGTAAATGACGGAAATAAAAGTTGCCGCGTCGCTTGACCTTCGCGGCGTAATGTGTCCGATAAACTTCGTAAAAACAAAACTGAAGCTTGAGTCAATGGACGCCGGCGAAGTCTTGGAGATAGTCCTTGACAGCGGCGAACCGATACAGAACGTGCCAAAGAGCATAAAGGACGAAGGGCATAAGATAGTGGAAGTCAAAAAAGAAGACGGTTTTTTCAGACTAAAAATACAAAAGAGCTGAGGCTGGCTAATAAAGCTATTTTTTCAGGAGGAGACGACATGGCGGTAAAGGTAAGAATACCAACCCCTTTAAGGAAGATTACAAACGGAAGTGACGAGGTTTTAGCAAGCGGCGCGACGATAGCCGACATAATCGTTGACCTTGAAAAGAATTATCCGGGCCTTAGAGAGCG
>SCQA01000008.1 GCA_004298725.1 bacterium | reverse complement strand
TTAAAATATTCGGCCTCTTTGCCTTAAGGCGGCGAAGTTTGCCGGACGGTCTGTCCGCCACCGATTCAAGGTGAGCGACAAGGTCTTTTGTCTTGCCAAGCCTTTTAATTTCCGCTTGGCTATGCGCGCCGGTATGCTCTGTTAAAAGCTCCGTCCTTATATTTAACAGCGAGCGCGATATTGCCCGCGCGCCGTCTCCCGTAGCCTCCCAAGACACGTTCAATTCCGTGTCAAGGCCCATACTGCGGTTGGTCGTGTTGGCGGAACCGAGCGTAAGAAAATGTTCGTCAATCAACATCAGCTTTGAATGTATGTAAACCGGCGCTTCAACGCCGCCCTTTGCAACTGAAGCCGGATAATAAATACCTATTCTGTGGCGTCTTCTGCGCGCCACCCTTTTCAGTGAATTGAGCATTCTGTTCTGAGAAATTCCCGTGTGTATTCTTTCAAGAAGCGTACCCTCTTTCTTCGGCAGGACAATAACTATTTGAAACCCTGCCTGTGACGACTTCATCTTCCGCACAATAGCCCTGTAAATGGCGTAAGAAGTGAAGTATTGGTTTTCAATATATATAAACTCTTTTGCCGAAAGTATGGCGTCCGTATAAAGGCGGCGAATCTCCCTTACCGGCCTCTTTATCCTGAAAAGCGACCTTGCCTGAGTTCTGCTTATGGCTACTGCCTTAGCATGAATAGGCGAGCCGAATTCCACGCCGTGAAAAACATCTTCACCGGCCATCGCAGGAAATGTCAACTCTTCTCCTCCGGTTGAATCCTTCCAGCTTTTTTTAAAAAGCTCCATAAGTTTCGCAACGACCGGCCCTGTGTGGTACGACTGCAAATCGTGATACGCGCCGTAGGCCCTGCCGCCGCTATCTACTCTTAACGGATTATCCGCCGTATGCGAGCGGTCGTCCCACCTGCCGTCGCATATGTCCATGCCTCCGGCAAAAGCGATATGCCCGTCAATGACCACGAACTTCTGATGCTGGCTTGCGGCAAAGGCGTGCCTGTGGTCAAAGCGGAAGAATATGCGCTCATGCGCGCTTGAAAACGTCGAGTTCTGCGTCCATTCCCGCTCCATGAAAAATATCAGATGGTAGTCCCACGCAAGGATATATACCTTCAAGTCAGGCTTCTTATCACAAAGACTTTTTAAAAAATCTAAAAAACCGGTTGCAGACGCGCCATCGGCGTCCGCGCCTCTTACGAGCTTTACGTTGCTGTCAAACTGCCAGCCGGAAATTATTATGGTGCGCTCGGCACGAAGGGCGCACTCATAAAACGCGCGGTAATAATCGCGTCCGTCGAATATTATGCCGGTGCTGTCAACGCCGCTTATGCCGAGGCAGTTGCGTCCGGGCTTTAGTATGCTGTCAGCGTGCATGTTTTTCATCAAGGATAATTTACCGCGTAAATTATTTGTACGCCGTTTAAATTGCCAGCCTTCGCCGGCGGCGCAATATGCTAATCAACGCTTATCTGCGAAGGAAGCTTGACTATTATCTCGGAAGCGCCTTTATAGAATTTTACCACGCCATGAACTGCGATATGTCTGCCTTTATAACCAAGAGGGTCAATGCCGGACAAGCGAAACTCATCAAAACTGCTTTTGAATATTACAGCCTTGAAACCCTTTTTTCCGCGCCGCGAGAAGTTTAAAAACACGGCGCTCTTCGTTTTATGCACGTCCATAACCCTGCCTTGCACCTTCACGGCCCTGCCTGCGTAGCGCGGTGCGTCCTCCGGCGAAATAATAACCGCGTTATCAGGCGTTGCTACTGCTTTGCCCCAGATTGCGCGCCCTGCCTGCCGCGCTTCTTCTTCATAGCGCCTTAGCTCGCCGGCCTTTTCAGTAACACAGGGCGGCATAATCATCGCCTTGCCAAGGCCTTCTTTAATAAGAGCGGCGTTCACGAAAGCGCCGTCAACGTAAACCCAGGCAAGCGTCCTGCCGTATTTATCCTTAGGCTCGGCGTCGCACACCACAAGCTTTACGTTTTGTTTTTTTACAAGCGCCGAATTTCTGCGCTTTGCCTCAATGTAAAACGGCTCGCCCCTTTCAGGCGTATCAACGCCCAAGTACCTTACATGCTCTCCGCCAGCGAGCTTTATTGTGTCGCCGTCAATTGCCCGCTCAACATAAGCATACCTCACCCCGGCAAACACCGCGCCGGAGCCTGCAATAATAACGGCAAAAAAAAGAATACCCGTTGCGTACGCAGTCTTTTTAACTCTATTTTTCATTATAAGTTACGATGTAATATCTGCTATAATATACACCTGCGCGCATGACCGGTCAATGCCGTCATTCTACGCAGAAATCTTCAGCGGTTAAAAAACCATCCGCTAACCCTATTCATTGTCACAATTTTCAGAAATTGCCTTGACAGCTTTTTAGTACGAATTTAAAATACGTTTGCAAGCAACCAACCTTTTACAAAGGCGGCCATTATGAAAAGTAAGATTGTCCGAATACAAAAGGGCAAGGAAGGCGTCGAGCTTCCTGAGGATTATTTAAGGCTTCTTGAGCTTATACCCGGCTCGGAGGTTGAGCTTGTGCTTGACAAGAAAAAAAAATGGATAATACTGCGCCCTTTGCACGGAGAGGACTTTTTGGAGCACTTCAAAGACTCAATGGAAGTTATGGCATGAAGATATACAAACTTCCGCAACTTGCCGATTCCACGCCGGATAACGTATATCATCTCGACCGTAGTGACGAAGAATTCAAGGCTACCGGCGCGTACCTGATATACGCAAGAATGCGCCCCGGCGAAACAGGCCGCGAGCTGATAACTCACGGCAACTTGGAGGAAATTATTTACATTGTAAAAGGAAGGCTTAGCATAAGAAAGGGTAAATCCTCTTTTCCCATAAGCGCGGGGGAGGCGTTTGTCACGAGCGAACCGTTACTGCTTGACAACCCGGGAAGTGAAGAAGCCGTCTATATCGCTGTGGGCGCGAATACAGAAGCGATAAAGCCGCCGGTTGTCAAGCAAGTGTCTGCCTTGCAATCAACGACGAGCCTGCCAATATCAGAAGTAAAAAACACCGCGCCGCAAAATACTACTTTAACCCCGCAAGATGACGAACTTGAAATAACCGCCGAAGATGCCCCCACGGAAAGCGAAAGCTGAAAAGATTAACCAATAACAGTACGGGGCGCAAGAGCGTACTGGGGTACGTTTCCACTCCGGAGCGTGGGAACGATAAATACCCTGCTCAATAATTATCAGTGACCGGCGGTACCGCCCCAAAGTTCTTTCAGCCGTTGGTCGCGTCCGCAACTGGTCCGGTAATACTTGTAACGAATCGGGTTCTTCTTATAATAATGCTGATGGTACTCTTCAGCCGGGTAGAAATCGCCTGCCTGTGTTATCTCGGTCACAACCGCTTCAGAGAAAGACTTGTTCTTTTCCAGTGTCTCTCTTGACCTCTCCGCCTCACGGCGCTGTTCTTCTCCGTGATAGAAAATAGCGGAACGGTACTGATGGCCGAAATCGCAGAACTGGCGATTAGTGACAGTCGGGTCAACATTATGCCAAAAAACATCAAGCAGTTTTGCGTAGGTTATTTTTGACGGATCGTAAACGACCTGCACCGCCTCAGCGTGGCCTGTGCCTCCGGCAGAGACCTCTTCATAGGTCGGGTCTTTTTTTTGACCGCCGGTATATCCGGATGTCACGGAAACCACTCCGGGCAGTTCGTCAAAAGAATGCTCCATGCACCAGAAACAACCTCCGGCAAAGGTCGCCTTTTCAGTTTTCATTGTATCGTTTCCGGCTAAGACGAGCGGAACACCAAGAGCCATCACGGCAAGGCTCATCAATGCTATTCCAACTGTCTTCATGAATATACCCCCTCATGGTTACTTGGCAGGCACGAAGTGCAAAGCCGCAGAGTTTATGCAGTAGCGAAGTCCTGCCGGCTCGGGGCCGTCTCTGAACACGTGACCGAGGTGTCCTCCGCACCGTCTGCAGAGCACCTCAGTCCGGTTCATAAAGAGACTATTATCCTCGGATGTCGTAATATTTTCCAATGCAATAGGCGCGGTAAAGCTCGGCCACCCGGTGCCTGACTCGTATTTGTCTTCCGACCGGTAAAGATCAAGCCCGCACCCCGCGCAAAGGTAAACACCGTGCTCATGATGGTTGTTGTATATACCGGTGGTTGCCTGTTCCGTCCCCTTCTCCCGCAGAACATGAAACTGCTCAGGAGTCAGCAATTTTTTCCATTCTTCTTTTGTTTTAACGACTGTATCTTTCATAAGGTAATCCCCTCGCTTCAGGTTTAGAAAAGAGAGGCTTCGCAATAGACAGCAACTTTCTGATTGCATAAACGCCTACATTGTCTGCGAGATTACGCCGTCAGTTCCGCACAAATGAGCCCGCGCTCCCCACCCCATCAACAGGCTCAACGATAGCAAAATGTAAAAAACAAGGACGGCAGGCTGGGTTAGGAAAAGTGTTTATCGTCCCTGCGCCGGAGAGTGGGAACGATAAAATAGACGCTGGCACTATTTTTTTATTTTAAGGAGGCTCTGATTAATTCACAATCACATTTTGCCGCAAGCTTGGTGAAAATCTCGCATATTGATAAATCAACGAGTTACAAAATTCTTTGTCCCTTTGCTGAATTAAAATAACAGAAATGTATAATAAATCAGAGCTTCCTTAACTGCTTTTTCTAATTCTCTTAATCGTCTTTTCGAGTTCTTTTCTGTCAATAACCCTCATTATTGTTACAACCAATCCCTCTATCCTATACAGCACCCTGTAATTACCCAACCTTAGTCGATAAAGAGGCGGGTTGAAAGCTTTGAGTTTTTTTATATTGACGCCAGTAGGGAGAGGATTGTCGCAAAGCCCGCCTATATCAGAAATAATTTGCATCTTGTCTTGCGCGGCGTCGAGGTCGCCGGCCGCTGATTTGGTTAGCCTGACGCCAAACCTTGCCAAGTCATTTTCTCCCGGATAGATAATCGTCGAGGGAGACGACCTTTCCCGCCTTGAGGTCTTCTTCCGCCCTGGCGATCTTTTTGCGTATGGCAGAGCTGTTTTCCATGATGAAATCCTCAAGACCATCCTCGGTAAGGGGCGTTATGGCCGCCGCCGGCTTGCCTTTGAGGGTGATTATTACAGGCTCACCGGACGCTACTCTCCTAAGTATCTCATTGGTCTTGTTCTTCAGTTCAACCGTATTCGCCATCTTCATAATATGCGTTCCTCCATATAGCTATTATAATGGCTATCTAACTTGAAGTCAACTTATAAGCTATGGAGATAGGAGTGGGCGGGTATACACTGGGGAGGTCGGCTGAGAAAATAAGGGGGGCGTGTGTGAGGTTATATGAGGAGCTAAAATAGGCGCTGTCCCTATTTTTGGGCAATGATCAAAACATTTCATGAATGGTCTGCATGTGCAAAAACAGCCTATCGGATTGTTTTGGAAACACGCGGAAGCCGTAATGCTCATAAAATCTTCGCGCCTTATCGTCAATCGCGTCAACGATAACGGCTAAGGATGCGATTTCCTTGGCAACCGTCGAGCACCGCCATAACGCATCCATCAAGAGATACTCTCCGAGTTTCCTGCCATGATGTTTTTTATCCACGGCCAGACGTCCCAACAATGTCACAGGAACCACTGGATACAAAGGCAATTTCTTCTTTAGCGCCTCTGGCCATTCGCCAAGATCGACATTACCTGCCGCAAGAGTATAATAACCTATAACGGTATTTCCAGATGCCTCAGTTAGAACAAATATCGTCGCAACCCGTTTTTTTACGTCCTGACTCGCCTGCTCACGCAGATATCTATCAAGCGCATCGTTCCCGCACGAAAACATCCTGCGGTCATGTTTTCTCTCAAAAGGTTTAATTGCGTATTTGTCCCCTATCAAGGGATTTACATGCCCGCCTGTTTTTTGTAGCGCTTGGCGGCCTCTTGCATCTTTCTGGTCGGCTTGGGTGGGTTTATCAGAGCCGCAATGAATGCCTCCCTGTCCGGCCCAACGAGCCTTATCACTTCATGTTCCCTGATCGCTTTTATCGCCGCCTCCCTTGCGCTGGCTATTACGAAGTTCGAGAGCGAACAACCCTGCAAAGTAGCCGCTTTCTCGAACAGCGCTTTTTGCTCGCTGTTGATACGTGCTTCCAAGCGGCATGAACGGGTTGTTTTTTTCTTCTTCTCTTCCATGCCTTGACGCAACACTTGATATCTCCATTAAAATTTAATTGTAAGACTATATTCAAAGTG
Source organism: bacterium (assembly GCA_004298725.1). Lineage (GTDB taxonomy): Bacteria > Desulfobacterota > GWC2-55-46 > GWC2-55-46 > GWC2-55-46 > SCQA01. The sequence goes on along the minus strand of SCQA01000008.1, from coordinate 347 downwards.
TACGTCATATTGCCGTACAAGTCAATATTTTTTAGTGCGCTTTGACGGCCGAGAAGGTGAGAGTGGCGGAGTGAGGCCTTTTAAATGGAACTGGTAGGCAAAAACCCGCCTTACCCAGCTTGTTTAGCCTTATATTCCTGCCAGTCAGTCGTGCCATCGCCATAAGCCCATTGATCGAGCTTTAAGCTTCTCAGATAAGTGTCCACTTCATCCAAAACGCTATGCTCAACGGCATAATTAATATGCTCTACCAGTCTGATCATTTTTGACAATGCAGGGGTATCCCACCATGCCGCAAGAATTAGAGGCAAGGAGGGCTCCCAGCCGCCGGAGCTCTTCCGTTTGCG
>SCQA01000074.1 GCA_004298725.1 bacterium | reverse complement strand
CTTAAAGCGACGTCTATGGGCCTTGTAATAGTGGTGGAAGAGGCGTTAAAACACCTTAATATGCGGATGGACGGGCTTACCGTAATCGTGCTTGGTTTTGGCAAAGTGGGCTACCACGCCTGCGCCATATTTGAGAGCAGAGGAGCAAAGATAATCGGCATTGCGGACTCTAAGGGAGCGCTTTATAACAAGAACGGTATTGATATTACCGCAGTGTCCGCCCATAAAAAATCTACCGGCGGTTTTGCCGGTTTTAACGGAGCCGAACCATTAACTCTTGACGAGCTGTTAACCATGCCGGTGGACGTGCTTGCCCCCTCGGCCATAGAAGGGCAGATACACAAAAGCAACGCCGCCAAAATAAAGGCAAAAATCATCGCCGAAGGCGCGAACAACCCGGTAACCGGCGAAGCCAATAAAATACTGATTGATAACGGCGCCTTTATTTTACCGGACATACTGGCTAACGCTGGCGGCGTTGTGGTGTCGTACTTTGAATGGGTGCAGGACCTCCAACGGTTCTTCTGGACAGAGGCGGAAATAAACTCCAAACTTTCGGCGATCATGATAAAGGCATTTCATGAAGTGCTCAGCATTGCCGCTGAAAAAAAGACCGACCTCCGCACAGCGGCTATGGTGCTTGGCGTTAAAAAGGTTGCTGAAGCGATTATGGTGCGCGGGCTTTACCCTTAAAATTCTTACATAAAAGCTTTTATCAAACACAAAAATTAAAATCCTTGAAATAAGGGTTCCTATCTGGTAAAGTTGCGTTCTACAGAACCCTTCTATTTATCAACAGTTGTGGATAAATCTGTTAATAAGTTGCGATTAATTTTGTTCCATCCATTGAGACGGCATCGTAGCAACGGCAATTCATAAAAGCAGTAATAAGCCGCATGTGCGATGTTTTTCCTTAAAAAAACAAGGGTTTTTATTCTGCGCGCCCTAACCGGTATATAAAGTAATTTTCGGCAAGCCCTGATTTTATACGTTTTTCTTTTATATTTTGGAGAAGTTATAGTATTATGGACGTAAAATCGCTATGGAAAGAGTGCCTCGGCTCGGTCGAAGGTCACATAAGCCATCAAAACTACGCAACATGGTTCAAACCTATAAAAGTAGCCGCGAGCGGTGACGACTTTATAGAACTTGTTGTGCCTAACCGCTTCTTCCTTGAGTGGCTTAAAGACCATTATCTTGTGCTTGTGCAGGAAATGCTTAGAAAGGCCGCTAAAAAAGATATGGAAGTCTTTTGGAAATTAGCTGATGAGCCTACCTCTGCCGTAAACGCGCCTGTAAAACCGATGCAAAACACCGGTAAAACAGAAACCCCAGTTCAACAAGCGAAGCAATTGAAAATTCAACCTCAAACGGCGCTTAGCCCGAAATATACCTTTGAAAATTTTGTTATTGGCAAAGCAAACGAGTTCGCGCACGCGGCGTGTTCTTCCGTGGCCAATAACCTCGCTAATAAATATAACCCGCTTTTTATCTCCGGCGGCGTGGGCCTTGGCAAAACCCACCTTTTACAGGCAATAGGGCATAAGGTTTTGTCGAACAACCCTTCAGCCAAAGTATGTTATTATACGTCTGAGCGGTTCATGAATGAATTTATAAGTTACATAAGCAGACATAAAATGGCCGAATTTCGCGCTAAATTCAGGAATATGGACGTCCTTTTAATAGACGACGTACAATTCTGGGCCGGCAAAGTAGGTACGCAAGAAGAATTTTTTCACACTTTTAACACGTTGTACGAAGGCCATAAGCAAATCGTCGTAACAAGCGACAAATATCCAAAAGAAGTCGGCCTTGAGGACCGTTTAAGAAGCAGGTTTGAATGGGGTCTTGTCGCCGATATTCAACCGCCAGACGTTGAAACAAAAACAGCCATATTGCGTAAAAAAGCCCGGGGCGAAGGGATAAAACTTCCGGATGAAGTAACCAACTGGATTGCCACGGTAAGCGGTTCTAATATAAGAGAACTTGAAGGCAACCTTAACCGGATACTGGCGGTTGCAAGCCTTACGAATCAAGAAATTACGCTTACCATGAGCAAAGAGGCTCTAAAGAGCCTTCTTAAAGGAGCGGAAGAAAAAACCCTTACAATAGAAGAAATATTAAAAGCGGTATGTGTGTTTTTTAACGTCAAGCTGTCGGATGTAAAATCAAAAAGAAGGCACAAAAACATAACCACGCCGCGTCAGGTTGCCATGTATCTTGCCAGAGAACACGGCAAGTATTCATTTCCTGAAATCGGCTCGGCAATAGGCGGAAAAGATCACTCAACGGCAATACACGCGGTGAGAAAAATAGAAAAAGACTTAAAAGAAAACCAAGATCTTAAACACTCCGTGCGTTCCATAAAACAGAACCTCGGCGTGAACTGATACTTGATAAGCCTGTTGACAGATGATTGTATTGCTGTGAATACGCCGGCGTGTTATCAACACTGTTTTTTGTTAAGCCAAACATGTTGATAACCAATGTTTTTTATTAACCTTGACAAAACAACAAAAACCTTTTATTTTTAATTAGTTTCAGTCTTATTAACATTTTAACACTGCATACTACTGCTACTAATTTATTTATAAATATTATAAATAGGAGAAGGCCATGAAGTTTGTTATAGATAAACCGGTTTTTTTAAAAACCCTTCAAAGAGTTCAGGGTATAGTTGAAAAAAGAAACACGATGCCTATACTTTCAAATGTATTTCTTGAAGCACAAAAAGATTCTTTAACTTTAATAGCCACCGACCTTGAGGTTTATATAAAAGATTCAGTAAAAGCAAACATTTTTCAGGAAGGAGCGGTTAGCGTAAACGCAAGAAAACTTTTCGAAATAATAAAAGAGTTGTATGATGAAAAAGTTGAAATTTCCGTTAATAAAGAGAATAAAGTCACTATAAAAAGCGGCAAAGCAAGATTTAATATTATGGGACTTAGTTCGGCTGATTATCCCGCTTTCCCATTAATGGACGAAACTTCTTTTAATTCCGTAAACAGCGATAAATTAAAAGAAATGATAGAAAAAACAGCTTTTGCAGTTTCAACCGATGAAACACGTTATAATATCAATGGTTTTTTATTTGAAACAGACGGCCCTATTTTAAGGCTTGTGGCAACAGACGGCCACAGGCTTGCCCTAATAGAAAAAAAAGATGAAGAAAGTTCAATTGGCAAAGAAAATAAAATAAAAGTGCTTCTGCCTAAAAAAGGCGTTGCGGAATTTAAAAAACTGCTTGATGAAAGCGAAGAAGAAAAAACATCCGGAGTAATGCTTGCTATAACGCAAAAAAACGCGGTTATAAAAAAAGGCAACACAACAATTAACATCCGGCTTCTTGAAGGTGAATTTCCGGATTATAGAAAAGTAATACCAAAAGATAATAATCAAACGGTTATTGCCGACAAAAACACCTTACTTTCTTCGCTTAAAAGGGTTTCTATACTTTCCACAGACAAAATAAAAGGCGTAAAATTCAAGTTTATAAAGAATAAACTCGAGCTTTCTTGCGAAAGCCCGGATATAGGCGACGCAACCGAAGAAGTTGACATTGAATATTCCGGCGAAACAATAGAAACGGCTTTTAATGCCAGGTATATTATAGATATGATTGAAACAACTGATAATCAGAAGATAAAAATTGAATTAAAAGACAATCTTAATTCCGGCGTATTCAGACCGGAAGGCGCAAACGAATATACGTATGTCATAATGCCGATGAGACTATAAACCGGAAAAACAGCTTGACACTACTGCTATTTATTAGGTAAAATCTAAGTTTGCATTAAAAAGCACGGTATATACAAGTATTATTCAGCCGATTAACAAGAGAGGATTAAAAAGATGAAAAGAACTTTTCAACCAAGCAATAAAAGAAGGCTGAGAACACACGGTTTTCTTGAAAGAATGGCGACTAAAAACGGCAGAGCGGTTATAAGAAGACGACGCGCAAAAGGAAGAAAACGTCTTACCGTTGAAATAAGCGCGGCAAAGTAAAACTTACTGCATAAAAAAACAAAACAGCAGAATTTGAAAACCCCGCTTTTTAAAGCGGGGTTTTCTGTAAGCAGGCAATCACAACAACCCATTTTAAATTAATATCCGCTGATGTCAATGATGTCAACAAGATTTTTATTTACAAAAAACGATAGACTTCTTAAACCGGCTGATTTTACCGCGGCTTTTAAAGAAGGTAAGAAAACACATACCAAAAACTTTATGGTATGTATTTTTAAAAAAACCAGCGAACAAACCTGCAAAAAAAGGCTTGGCATATCAGTTGGCTCGATTGCTGGCAACGCTGTTAGAAGAAACAAACTTAAAAGACTTATCCGTGAATATTTCAGGTTAAATAAAACACGATTATTACCGAAGATAACCGCGGATATTGTAATAAACGTAAAAAAAGGCAATCAGGCGGAATATTTTAAAGACATTGCAATAGAACTTAATAAAATTCTGACAACATCATATTAAAGAAGGTTTAATTTATTCTAAATTTAGCACGATGGGGCACGGAATTGTCATTACCGAGGTTTTAATAGGGAATCCATAAATAACTACCTAACTTACTGGATTCCTGCTAAAAGAACGCGGGAATGACAAACACACGCAGAGCAACCGATCAACTCTGCGCCTTACCTCAACGTACATCAACCTGAATTAATCAGAGGTCCCTTAATATCCGTGGTTAAAAAATACCGCTTAATTTAAGTATAGGCGTTAAAATAATAATGAAGAACCTGCTCATATTTTTAGTAATAATCTACAAAAAAATCATTTCCCCTGTTTTGCCGCCGTCTTGCAGGTTTTACCCGGGTTGCGCTGATTATGCTCGAGAGGCTCTTGAAACACGCGGCGTTTTGACAGGCGGTGCCTTTGCTTTAAAACGAATTTTGCGGTGCCAGCCCTTCAGTAAAGGCGGGTTTGACCCAGTGCCGCAGACAGCGGAAAATATCAAAAAACAGCAGTGTAATTGCAATTAAAATATTGGCGTTCAAAAATCAGGTTAACGGAATACAACATGGAAAAGAGAGTAATTATAGCGGTAGTTCTTTCAATCGCGGTGATATTGCTTTATCCTTACGCCTTAAAAAAGTTTTACCCGGCCAAGGAGCTTCCGGCGCAAAATGAGCAAAAAGCGGAGATAGCGCAAGCAACTGCCCCGCAGGCCGAAAAGACTCCGACAACGTCTGTAAAGCCAATAAATAACGCGGTACCGCAAACAAAACAAACAGCCAAAACCGTAAAGGAAGAACTTACAATTGTTGAGACACCTCTTTATAAGGCGATATTTACGAATGCCGGCGCAGGCATAAAAAAATGGGAAATAAAAAAATATAAAGAGACGCAGGCAACGGATTCAAAATCCATTGCCATATCCGCCGTAACGGGAGCGGAAGCTTCTTTTAAAACACTGTTATCTTCTAAAAACCAGGCAGAAGACATAATATTTCAGCCGTCTAAGTCGGCCATTATAATAACAAAAGGCCAAACTGCTGAATTAGTTTATACTGCAACCAACAACGGCATGGCGATTGAAAAGCATTATACTTTCAAACCGGACAGCTACACCGTCGGAGTTGAAACACGCGTAAAAAACATAACCAACGCGCCCGTAACTTCAGAGCTTTCAACCGTTCTTTCCGCGTCCTTGGCAACAGCCGGAGTTGATTCCGCCAACTACCACAGCGGCCCGATAATACAGACAAAAGAGAAACTTTTACGGCAAGAAAGCAAAGAGCCGCAAATTTCCGGCAACGGCAAATTAAAATGGCTTGGCCTCGAAAACAAATATTTTATCGAGGCGTATATTCCCAAAAAAGATACGGACATAAATTGGTCGTCTGAAATACCTTTTGCGGACGCGGCAAGGGCGAAGGTGCGCGAGCAATTGACGCTTGGCCCGAACGAAACCGCGTCGGTAGCGTTTGACGCGTTTATGGGGCCGAAAGAATACGACCTGCTCATAAGTTTAAAGACCGGCCTTGAAGAGTCCATAGAATTCGGCTGGTTTTCTTTCCTTGCGAAACCGCTTCTTGTGGTGCTTAACTTTTTTCAGAGGTATCTTAATAATTACGGCATAGCCATTGTGCTTATTACGGTAATTATTAAAGTGATATTCTATCCGCTTTCCACGTACAGCATGAAGTCCATGAAGGAAATGCAAAAAATCCAGCCGCAGATGGCCGCGTTGAAGGAAAAGTACAAGAACGACAAAGAAAAACAGAATAGAGAAATGATGGACCTGTACAAGAGGCATAAGATAAACCCGCTTAGCGGGTGCTTGCCCATGGTTTTACAGATACCTGTTTTTATAGCGCTCTACGAAGTCCTCTATGTTGCCATTGAACTGCGGCACACGCCGTTATTTTTATGGATAACCGACCTTTCAGCCAAAGACCCGTACTATGTTACTCCGGTTATCATGGGCGTGACCATGTTCATTCAGCAGAAGATGACCCCTACAACCATAGACCCGACTCAGGCGAAGATGATGTTGCTCATGCCCGTAATCTTCACCTTTATGTTTTTAAGCTTTCCTTCCGGGCTTGTCATTTATTGGCTTATAAATAACGTTCTTTCAATTGCTCAGCAGTATTACATACAGCGCTCCACGGTAAAAGCGTAGATGGGGCGTTAATAGGTTTTGTCCGTCATTGTATTATGGAAGGCAATCGAATTTTTTCAGATTGGCTTGAGCCGTAGCGGCTTGGACCCCATTCTGTTTTAATGGCGCGGTGTTTTACAGCGCTGATTTGTTATTTGCCGCCGGAACCGGCGCGCCCTTACCCTGATGACATCCACAGACACAATCACCGCAATTTCAACGCCTGTTGGAGAGGGCGGTATAGGTATCATCAGAATAAGCGGCCCGACTGCTTTAAATGCCGCCTTTTCGATATTCAGTCCCGTTGAAAAATTTGTTTTTCCAGAACCCCGGCAGTTTTATATCGGCCATTTCAAGAATTTATCGTCTAAAATAATAGACAAAGGTTTTTTAGTTTTTTTTAAGGGGCCTGCCTCATATACCGGAGAGGATATCGTAGAGTTGCATTGTCACGGCAGTATGCTTGTGCTTAAAAAAATACTTTATGAAGTCATAAAATCAGGCGCGCGCCTTGCCATGCCGGGCGAGTTTACCAAACGGGCGTTTTTAAACGGCAAGATGGACCTTGTGCAAGCGGAAGCCGTTATTGACGTCATACGCGCAGGCACTGAAAACGCGCTGTCAGCGGCAAGCGCAAGGCTTGAAGGCAGGCTTTCAAAAAAAATTGATTCCATCAAAGAAGTTTTGGCGGACACGCTCGCCCGCATGGAATTGGAGTTTGATTTTTCCGAGGACGACACCGAAGCGGATAAAACTGATTTTACGGAACCGCTTGAAATTGCTTCTGCCGGGCTTAAGAAGCTCCTTTTAACCTATGAAGAGGGCGTTGTATTAAAAGACGGTTTAAGAACGCTGATACTTGGCAGGCCAAACGCGGGCAAGTCGTCGCTTCTCAACGTGCTTTTACAGCAGGAGCGCGCCATAGTAACGGACATTCCCGGCACCACGCGCGATTTTATTGAAGAGGCGGCGAATATAAGGGGAATTTTAATCAGACTTATTGACACGGCAGGGCTTCGCGAGACAAACGACCAAATTGAATCGATGGGAGTGGATTTCGCTGTTCGGAAGATAAATGCCGCCGGGCTTGTGATTTACGTCTTTGACGCAACGTCGCAAATCAGTATTGAAGAAGATAAAAAACTTCTTGAAATGGTTCATGGCAAAAAGCTTTTAGTAGCCGTGAATAAAAACGACCTTGTTAGCGACAGCGAGCGTGCCGCGATTAAGAAAGCTTTTAACGGTCATAAGTTAGTCTTTATTTCCGCGTTAAACGAAACAGGCATTGATAATTTAAAAAACGCCATATTCGAGCAGGCCGTTGGCAGAACGTTTAGTTCTTCTGAAATAGCGGATACCGGGGGCGGCGCGGCGGATGAGCTGTTGTCGTCCCTTAGGCATAAAGAAGCGGCCCAGTCCGCGTTAAAATCGCTTGAAAACGCGCTTACCGCGCTTTTGCAAAAAACGCCGCTTGAGTTTATAGCAATTGATTTGCGCCGCGCTTTAAACAGCCTTGGCGAGATAACCGGCGAGGTAACAACCGAAGAGATACTTGACAGAATATTTTCAAGTTTTTGCGTCGGTAAATAGCCGTCTGGTGGGCTATGCCTACCGAAAATAATTTTAACGATGTTTTGTTGATGGTGGCTAACTCCTGACGGCACGGTAAAACAGTGGATAGTGAACAGTGAATAGCAACTGATGACTGATTAAAACCCAACCACTCTTACCGGTAACCGCTTGTCACTGTCCACTATCCATTGAACCTTTAAAGTTGAGAGCCTGTTGACATGCCGCTTTAATTATTATATACAGAGTTTATGCCTGCAAAAAAGGTAGAATATTGAATTAAAAGTATAAAGCACTAAAAATTTTTACTTGGGATGCGCTAAAAAATATTATTCGTCGGCCATAGTTTTAATAGTTATTTTATTTGAATTAATTGTCAGCGTGCATGTTGTTTGTAACAGTGAACCTTAATATAGACAATTTAACCAAGGAGAAGTCAGATGAAAAGAACAGCTCAATTATTTTTAGCGTTGTTTATAGCGTGCGCCCTGCCAGTAGCGGCTTTTTGCGCCACTGTCGAAAGTGCGCCGCAGTCCGGCAAGGCGGCTTTCGCTACAACCCGTCTTGTTGTCGGCACGGGCATTGAAAATAAGGAACCCGTCGGCGCAAGCGAGGTTTTACCGGTTGGAGTTGAAAAGGCGTTTTGTTTTCTCGAGGCTGGTTCAATAACCGACGATACAACAGCCACTTTTGTTTGGTATTTTTCCGGCAAGGAAGTTTCGCGGACGAGCGTAAATCTTAAAAAAGGCGAAAGATGGAGAACATACGCGAGTAAATCTCTAAGAGGCCAAAAAGGCGAATGGAAGGTTGACGTGCTCGACGCCGGCGGCAGTGTCGTAAGTTCCGTGAAGTTTAAAACAGAATAAGGGTTTTAAAATTTACGCCAAAGAGCAATGTAAACGCTCTTTGGCGGTTATGTATATATCTTCATGGAATATAGCCGCATATTTTCGTGTTATGAGCTGAAACAGAGTTGCTTTTACTGGTTTGGATTTTACGCTAATGCTATTACAGTAGCATTAACAACAGCAGGTTTTTTCAGATTTAAGCGTTTCAATTCCTTCCCTAATTATAAAAAAGACCATCACAAGGGCAAAGGCAGGGTCTGCCCACCACAATCCAAAAAAGTAATTAAGCCCAAGCCCGGCAAGAAGCGTTGCGGACAAAAGCGAACAGAGCATGGTCTGTTTAGCATCCGCACTTAGGGACACGCTTCCCATTTTTTCAGCCGTTTTTATTTTAGCGTAGGAAAGCGCGGGCATGATTATAATGGAAAGCACGGCTATTATCATGCCGAAAAGGCTCGGTTCCGGCGCTTCGGTGTAATAAATTTTTTTAATGGATATAAAAAGAATATATCCAGCGAGGACGAAAAAACTTGCGCCTATCAGTTTTATTGCGCGTTTTTCAACGCGTTCTTCCTGTTCAATGGAAATTTTGCCGTGTTTCGCAAGCCGCCATATAAGCACGCCTCCGGAAAAGGATTCTATGCCGCTGTCAAATCCGAAGCCGATGAGCGCAATGCTTCCGGCAAGCTCACCGGCAAGCACGGAGAATATGCCTTCAAGCACGTTGTAGCCTACTGTAAAATAAGAAAGTAACAGCGCCTTTTTATAAAGGTCGCGGGTCAACTGGCGGCTTGCCCGGCTTCGTGTGCCTTTAAGCAGGTTTCAGCTTCTTTAACATCAAGTTTTGAGCCTATAATCAAAGGCGTTCTCTGGTGCAGTTCAATTGGTTCAACGTCAAGTATGCGCGCTAATCCTGTTGACGCCATGCCTCCGGCCTGCTCGGCAATGAAGGCAAGCGGGTTTGCCTCGTAAAGCAGGCGAAGCTTTCCTTTAGATGATTTTTTGTCAATCGGGTAGAGGAAGATGCCGCCTTTCAGCAAGTTTCTATGAAAATCCGCCACAAGAGAGCCTACGTAACGCGCGGTCCGGTCGCTGTCCTGCGTTTTTATTTTTTTGACGTATTCCACTGTGCCGGGTAGCCAGTGTTTAGAGTTCCCTTCGTTGATGCTGTAAATCTTGCCTTTTTCCGGCGTTTTTATGTTTTCATGCGAAAGAAGAAATTCGCCGACGCTTGGGTCGAGCGTAAAGCCGTGAACGCCGTTACCCGTGGTATATACAAGCATTGTGCTTGAGCCGTATATGACGTAGCCGGAACATACCTGCGATGCGCCTTTTTGTAAAAAGTCTTTTGTTGAAGCGTTTCCGCCTGACGAGCATTTAAGAATGGAAAATATAGTGCCAACGCTTACGTTTACGTCAATGTTTGACGAGCCGTCAAGCGGGTCGAAAAGCAACAGGTAATTACCCGTTGGATAGCACGCGCTTACTTTTATTATTTCGTCCATCTCTTCCGAGGCCATGCCGGCAAGGTGCCCTCCGTGTTCCATGGCGTTAATTATGGCGGAGTTGGCGAACTCGTCGAGTTTTTGAACTTCTTCGCCCTGAATATTTTTAGCGCCTGTCGCGCCGAGTATGTCAATCAGGCCCGCCCTGTTAATTTCGCGCGAGATTATCTTTGCCGCCACTACAAGGTCTGAAAACAGCGCGGTAAAGTTGCCGGTTGAATTAGGGTGGCGTCTTTGCTCTTCGAGAAGGAATTTGGTTAGCGTTATGCCGACGGTCATCAATCTCTCCTTAACATATTTTCTGGATTTCTTGGCAACGCTTATTATAAATAACCGCGGATTGAAATGCAACAGACACGGAAAATAAAAAACCCGGCCTCAAATTTTTTACTGAGACCGGGCAAAGAGAATTCATTTTATGGAAACAAAGCGGTTGCCGTGTTATTTTTATAAAAGAGACTTACGCGGAGGTTTTCTTTAAAAAGAGCCGCCTTGCAATTTTGGAAATTTAAAATCCTTTAATTCCGTCACAGTGAAAAGCCCCGGGTATTTTGTTTCTTCAAGAAGAATCCGTTTTACGTTCCCTTGCCAGAGCGAATGGAAGGTTTCTTTTTGTTCGTTAGTCGCCCTCCCCTGCAATACAAGGCCTATTAACTCGCCCATGCGTTCATCGCCGGGCAGGGCCTGAGGGTCGTAGGTTATTTTTACTGTTTTTTGATTGTCTTCACGTTGAAATATAAAAGTGTTGAATTCCATGTTCTCGGTGTCAAAAAAAAGTTTATTGTTCCGTCCGTATTTTCCGCCAAGCCCTTTAAAGCCTGTTACGCCGGACGCGCCGGTTATCAGAGAAATTACCTGCGCCTGCGGCCCGTACGCAAGATCAGCCGGTCCGCCTTTTACAAGGACTTTTATGCTCCCTCTTACAGGAAGCTCGTTGCCGTAGAGCGCCTTTAACGCTTTGGCTGTTACCTTGTACGCGCCGGAAACCGCCGGGCAGGAATGTCCCGCAAGTTTAACTGCGTCCGTGTAGTGAAATATAAAAGGCTCGTTGTCCTTTTGCGCTCCGAGTATTTGCGCGAGCGGGTCAAGAAGTTTTATGGTTTCAACGTCTTCAAAAAAATTCTGTTTCCAGTTCGTAGTATCGTTTTTCAATTTTGTACCCTTTAATGTTAAGTAAGTTACATATTCAAATATTATATCTCAACATTGCCATTTTTGTATGAAAAATGTCATATTGATGAAAAAATAAGGCTTATTTAGCTGTTTTTGATGCATGGTTAGTAATTGCGACCCAATATGAAAGTTTTCTGTTTATCCTTTTGGCTTGTCAAATGTATTTGTCTCACTGAATTTGCAACCTTCCTTGTTTTACCTAAAATTTAGAATAACAAAAAAGCCTAAGATTTCACTTGACAAATTCTAATTTAATGATAAAAATAATATTAAGTTCAAAAATATACTTAACATTAAAGATAATATTAGACGGCACATGGCTTTGAGCACTGATATATCAAATAATATAATGTTTTTACAATCCTCAATTAGTATAGGAGCAATTAAAGATTTGGGTACTCGCACACCAGAGTTATTGGCAAAAATAGACATACCGCGTCAAAAGCTCTACTATTTAGAGCAAAAGGGCTTTATTAAGCCGCAAAAAACCACTATCGGCGAAAAAGAGTTTAGAGAATATTCTGACGAAGATGTAAAAAAAGTTGAGTATATCTGGAAGTATCTTAAAAAAGGGTTTAAGTACAAGATAGCTTACGCAAAGGCCATGGATGAGCTTTTAAACCCGCAACTGAACCTCCTGCCGCCGGTTGGCAAAAGCGAGGGTTAAGTGCCTGTAAAAGCAACCAAACAAGGAGGACGAATGGAAGGGCTTTCCATATGCGCGGAGCCTTCGGGTGAACACAGTCAAGCCTCAAGGCGAAAGGCTGACGTACAAGAAGTCATAGAGGACCCGAGCCGACGTAAAGACGAATGGAACGACTGGAAGTGGCAGTTAAAAAACAGGCTGACATCCCTTGACGCCATTCGTGAGCTAATACCGCTTACCCGTCGCGAAGAAGAAGGCATTAAACGCGCAACCGGCAGGCTTGCTATGGCCGTAACCCCTTATTTTTTCTCGCTTATCGATAAAAACGACCCAAAGTGCCCAATTAGAAAACAGGCAATACCGCGTCTTGAAGAGTTCAGCGTATCTTCCTGTGAAATGGTTGACCCATGCGGTGAAGACTCCCATGCGCCGGTAACCGGCCTTGTGCATAGATACCCGGACAGAGCGCTTCTTATAGTGACTGACTCGTGCGCCATGTATTGCAGGTACTGCACAAGGCGCAGAATGGTTGGTGAAGAGCTTCCGCCGATGTCTATTGAGCGTTTTAAAGAGGCGATAAAATACCTCAAGTCAAAAAAGACCATACGCGACGTGCTTATATCCGGCGGCGACCCGCTGATGATGAAGACGGAGCTTCTTGAGTATTACATAAAAGAGCTTAGGGCCATACCGCACATTGAAATAATAAGGCTTGGCACAAGGGTGCCGGTAACACTGCCTATGCGGGTGGATAAAGAGCTTGTTGATATGCTCAAAAAGTATCATCCGCTTTATATGAGCATACACTTTTCGCATCCCAAGGAAATTACGCCGGAGGTTACGGCGGCATGCGGTATGCTTGCCGACGCGGGCATTCCGCTTGGAAGCCAGACGGTTCTTCTTAAAGGCATTAACGACAAACCGTCCATAATGAAAAAGCTTATGCAGGAGCTTTTGAGGATACGGGTAAGGCCGTATTACCTTTATCAGTGCGACCTTGCCATAGGCACGGCGCATTTCAGAACGCCGGTAGCCGTGGGCATGAACATCATAGAGGAGCTTCGCGGTCACACAACCGGATATGCCGTGCCTACTTTCGTTGTTGACGCGCCGGGCGGCGGCGGCAAGATACCCGTAAGCCCGACATACCTTATTTCACAGGCAAAGGGCAAGGTTACGCTTAGAAACTACGAAAACAAAATCTTCTACTACACAGAGCCGGCGACTGTTTTTTAACCCTGCGACTACCTGCGTGTTTTAAAAAGCCCCCTTTTAAAAGGGGGCTTTTGTTTTATAGTGTCTGTTCACAACGTCCTTGAATCCTTTCGGCTTTTCCTGTAAAATCCTTAAAAGCATATCATTTAATAAAGGAGCAAGCCATGTCAGTTGAAGAACAGGTAATGTGTCAGGATTACAAAACAAGCCTTTTGGAGATACTTTATGCACGCTCTTTCATGTACGATCCGGAAAACGGGTTTTTGCTCGCGAGCGGCAAAAGAAGCGACGTGTACATTGACGCGAGAAAGACGGCCCTTAGCGCCGAAGGCATGGAGCTGATAGGCTACACGCTGTACAACGAGCTGAAACTTGAGCCTATTGACGCCATAGGCGGCCTTACCATGGGCGCTGACCCGATAGCCGTTGCAACAGCGCTTATAAGCACCATGAATAACCGTTTGCTTGACGCTTTTGTCGTTAGAAAAGAGGCAAAGAAACACGGCACACAGCAGTGGATAGAAGGCAACCTTAGAAAGGACGCGTGGGTTGCGGTCGTTGACGACGTGGTAACCACAGGCGAGTCAATAATTACGGCAATTGAGCGCGTGCGCGAAGCCGGTTATAACGTAAGAAAAGTTTTGGCCCTTGTTGACAGAGAAGAAGGCGGAGCTGAGAATATACTCGCGAAAACCAAGTGCAAGCTTGTGTCCGTTTTTACAAAGTCGGACCTTCTTGAGTTTCATGCAAAAATAATCAAGGAAAAAGAAAGTCCGCCAAAGCCAAAGCCGCAGGATATGCCAAAGGGCAGTTGGTAGTTTTTAATTACGGCGGCCCTTTCAAAGGCCGCCGAAGTTTTTTGCGCTGTACAGCTAATGCCGGAAAAGATAAACTTCGTGCTGTTGCTGAAGGCGAGGTTTTTTCAAGGTGTGAAAAAATCCGCCGGAGATATTTCTGCATTTACGGCGAGGCGATTAAAAAAACTAAAATGAAACTTGCTTCCGCTAAAAATAGAATAATCTTTCCGCTTGATTTCGCTTCGCTCGGCGAAGCGCTTAAGTCCGTTTCTCTTTTAAAAAATCACGTTGGTGTTTTTAAAATCGGGCTTGAGCTTTTTACCGCCTGCGGTCCGGAGGCTGTAAAAGCGGTAAAGGAAAAGGCGCCGGGCGTGCCTATATTTCTTGACATGAAGTTTCATGATATTCCGGCAACGGTCAAAGGAGCAATGAAGTCCGCGGCTGGGCTGGGCGTCGAGTTTATAACCGTGCATTGCGACGAGGGCAGGGGGCTTTTAAAAGCCGTTGCCGAGGCTGGCGCTGGTAAAACGAAAGTCCTTGGCGTAACCGTGCTTACAAGCCTTTCAGGCGCGGACTTGACGGAAATAGGCATTGACCCGAAGTACAAAACTCCGGCAGACCTTGTTTTGCACCGCGCCCGTCTTGCGCGCCTTGCCGGTTGCGCGGGCGTTGTATGCTCCGGGCAGGAGGCTGACGCGGTAAGGGAGGAGTTCGGCAGAGATTTTTTGATTGTCACCCCGGGTATACGCTCGGCCACGGACGATGTTGGAGATCAAAAACGGATTGTAACGCCCTACGATGCAATATATAGCGGCGCGGATTATATAGTTGTTGGCAGACCGATACGCAACGCCAAAGACCCTCTAATCGCCGCCGAAGAAATAGCAAAGGAAATTGAACGGGCGATTGAGAATAGGGGCGGGTGAGGGTTGAGTGTCTTGTAAATGAAATATAAAGGCGGAAAACCGTTGTGCTTATTGAAGGGCTTAAACAGCTAATAGACAAGGCAATCGAGGCGGGAATCACCGTTCCAAACACACAGCCATTTGTACCAGAGTATTCGGCGGATGGTACGCATACTGGAAATATTTTTCTTCCAGGTACTGCCTCAGAGCAAACTCTTTTGACGTTTGGTACTTCTACGCAAAAGCAAATCGAAAAAGAATTACTAGAGTTTATTTCTTCCAATCCATTGCTCGCAATTTTCAATAATAACATACTTTTTAATTTTGGTAGCATGTGGAAGGCTGTGCCTCAAGAACAGTTACTTAGGTGGGTTCTTTATACAGCTTCAAAACAAGGTTCTGAAAAAACAATAAAAAAACTCAATGATTTTTTATCAATGGACTATACTCCTGCTACGGAGGTATTAGCTGTTAGCGGCATTGAGGTAGAAGATGAAATTTCACTTCCAGAAGGGTGTCGTCTTTTGCCTTTTTCGCAATTACCGCTTTCACTATCAAAAGACCTTCTTGATCCACCGAATTTAAAGCTTGAGCGATTTAATCAGTTAACCGGGGTATCAAATCATGTTTTACAACGCTTTCATAAACCGCCAACAGCGGCAATTATTAGGAAGATACAACTTACCCCTAAGTATATTAAAAATGAAGAATTTCCTTTGACAAATTATCAAGGGGAGCAAACAAAAATAGATTTATTTGAACTATGTGAGTGCTTAACGATCATTGGCAAGTGTGCCGCGCAGCCAGTTGGTCATTGGCATGATATGGAAGGCTGGGTGCCAATACAATGGCTTACTGGCGGGTGTTATTTTCCGCCCCTTGATAATATTAATTCGATAATGTATAAGATTCCTGCTACGCAAACTTCAGAAGTATCTTCGTTATGCAGGGATTTTTTTAATTTGAAGTCGGATGTGCGTGAAAAGCTAAGAGTGCCAATTCAACGTTTGAATCAATCTCGTCGGCGTCAAAACTTAGCTGATAAAGCAATTGACGTAGGAGTGTCTTTCGAGTCACTTTTTTTAGGAGACAGGCTCTACAATGAGCAGATTTCTTTTACCTTTCGCCTCCGCGGTGCATGGTTCTTAGGAAGAGACAAGCAAGAACGCCTCAACTTGATTAATATTTTTAACAAAATGTATGAATGTCGCTCTATCTCAGTTCATACAGGAAAGCTTGACGCAACAATTAAGGTTAAAGGTCGTGTTCAAATAGAAACAAAAAAGTTTTTAGAGGAAGCGGATGCCTTGTGTGTTAGCTCAATTAAGAAAATTATTCATAGTGGAAAATTTCCTAACTGGGATGAAATCATCTTAGGTAACAGTCAATAAACCAGTAGCGGTAGGGCGGGGGTGGGTATCTGAAATTAGTAGTAGTTAGTTGTAGGGCGGGGGTGGGTATCTGAAATTAGTAGTAGTTAGTTGTAGGGCTTGGCATACTTGCCGCTAACCCCCCCCCATCCCGGCCTTCCCCCGCAAGGGGGGAAGGGAAAAAACGGATTACGTTTCCATGCTCCGGTGGGGAATGCGCCAACCGTTTAGAGGACGCTTCAGCGTCCGTGCATAATTGAGAACAGTTCCCGTCTATCGTCAATCTTTGTTGGTTATCCTGCCCAAATAAAAACGTGGCGCAAGCATACTGCTTGCGCCACTTGCGCCACGTTTAAGAATTTTTATTTTGTTTCTGTTCCCGTTCCTGCGTCCTTCTTTTCCCCGGCATTGTCTTTTTTCTCAGCGGCTTTTTCTTCTATTTTTTCGCCGCGTTTTTCAAGCCTCTCGCCGCGCTTCTCTCTTATTTCGCCGCGTTTTTTCAGCCTCTTGCCGCGTTTTTCAACGCGTTCGCCCTTTTTCTCAAGGCGTTCTCCGGCTTTTTCATGCCCTTCTTCCTTGAGTTTTTCGCCCACTTTCTGCATGTGTTCCCCGCGGTTTTCCATGCGGTCTCCGCGGTTTTGCATGTGCTCGCCCTGCTTTTGCATTCTTTCACCTTTTCGTTCCATCCTTTCGCCGGGCGCCGCGTTTGCGGTAAGCGCTGGCACTGTAAAGGCGAATACGGCAAGCGTCAATAAGGTTGTAATCCTTTTCATGTCTCTTTCCTCCTTTGTTTGTTTAAGGTTGATTGAGGCGTTTAAGAAGCTTTTATATTTTTCAAATCTGAAGCCGGGCCCATTCCCATTAAAATAATGAGAGGCAGGGCTTGGGTATTACTTCATTGATAATGGACAATTATTATACTGCCTCCCTCTAATTTAAGAGAAGGAAGCTGTTTTTAGAAATACGTCAGCCATGCCTCGTACTTTTTGTTTTTACCTTTTACCGTATCAAAAAAGGTCTGTTGTATATCAGCGGTAATAGCGCCGATACCGCCGCCCTTGCCTATGGTTCTCAAATCAACTTCCCTTATCGGCGTTATTTCAGCCGCCGTACCCGTGAAAAACGCTTCGTCCGCTATATACAATTCATCGCGCGTAAAACGTTCTTCCTTAACCTCTATTTTCTTGTCGCGGGCTA
>SCQA01000073.1 GCA_004298725.1 bacterium | reverse complement strand
CTCGGTTGTATTGATAGCTATGCCGAGGTGCGTTCGTGGATAACGCTTGTTGCGAACTTCGTAGCGCTACTTTACATGCAAAATATGAAATGCCATCCCTTTTCTTATGACACATAATAATTGACATTACCGACTCGACGATGACTGCGCGGCGATTGGCAATGGCGGAGCGAAGCCTGAATTTGCCATGCCTGCTTGAGTATTTTTTATGGAGGCTATGCCCCTGCCAAGTTATCAACAAGTTGCCGGAACGAAGGGTGGTGCGGGCCGGCAACTATGTTTTCCTCAAGCGCCGCTGTCTGCTGAAGCCCCATGCGTATTATCGGAATGCCTTTTGCCGCGAAGATTAAAGCGGCTGTCTTGCACACGCGCACCATCTTGTCAAGCGGCCATGGGATGTATTTGCCGCTTAGGAACATTTTATAGAGCGGCGTGTTTTTCAACACGACAGTCGGGTAAATTCTTATGAAGTCCGGGCTTAAAGCGGCAATCTTTTTAGCGCTCTCATTTATGGTTGCTTCGCTGTCGCCAGGAAGGCCGGGCATGAATTGAATGCCTGTTTTAAAACCGCGCGCTCTAAGCAAGCTGACTGCTCTTACCGTGTCATCGGCGGTGTGGCCTCTGCCGGACTTCGTTAAAACGTCATCGCACATTGACTGCGCGCCGAGTTCCACGGTGTCAACCCCGTAGCCAATGAGGAGTTCCAAGATTTCATTTGTTATAAAGTCCGGCCTTGTTGATATGCGTATGGCGTGTACTCTGCCTGCCTTAACGTAGACGTAAGCAGTTTTTAAAAATGCCGATTGCGCCTCTTTTGAAAGCGCGGTGAACGTTCCGCCGTAAAAGGCAATTTCAATTCTGCCTTCATGTTTCCATGTGGAGAGGTGGCGCTCCACAATGGAAACAATCGTTGACGTGTCCGGCTGAACTTCTGTCGCCGTAATGCTGGGCTGGTCGCAGTAAACGCATTGATGCGCGCAACCGGCGAACGGTATGAAGACCGGTATTATAAGCTGTTTTTTCTTAGCCAATTGTAAATTCCAAATATTTCTTCCGCCGGAGAAGGCAACTTTTATACGGCCTCCCCTTTAACCAACCGCTTTATCCTGTCAACCGCTGAAACGGCGTCTCCGCCGTACGCGGCGCGTATGCTCTTTGCGTAGTCTTCCGTAACAACCGCTCCGCCGACTATGGGCGCGGCCTTTATGCCTGCTTTTTCCAAAGCGCCGATGACCAGTTCCATCTCCGTTACCGTGGTCGTCATAAGCGCGGAGAGGCCGACCACGTCCACTTTATTTTTTATCGCTTCCTTGACTATTTTGTCTTTGGGTACGTTTTTGCCGAGGTCTATGACTTCAAAGCCGTGATTTTCAAGGAGCGTGGCCACGATGTTTTTGCCTATGTCGTGTATGTCGCCCTCGACGGTCGCAAGAAGCACCTTGCCAAGGGAGTGCCCCTTCGCGCCTTTTAATTCTTTTTTCAGCCGGGTAAACGCCTTTTTCATGGTCTCCGCCGAGAGCATCACCTGCGGCAGAAAATACGCGTTGCAGGCAAATAGCCTGCCTACTTCCTCAAGTCCGGGCACAAGGGCGTCGTTACTTATGGTTATCGGTTCCAAGCCTTCTTTTAACGCCTCTTCGACAAGCGCGGTTATGTTGTTTTCGTCGCCTTCGATAACGGCTTTTTTAAGCCGTGCTTTTATGTCTAATGTTTCAGCGGGTTTTTCCGGCACAGTTTGCGCGGCGCCTGTTATTTGTTTAAATCTGTTGATGTACTTTTCCGCGCGCGTGTCTTTGGCGACGAGCACGCAGGCCGCGTGGTACGCGTCGCTCATGGCCTTGTTCGAAGGGTTTATTATGGCGGCGTCAAGCCCTACCGCTATTGCCATGGTAAGAAAGTTGGCGTTTATGACTTCCCTTGCCGGAAGGCCGAATGAAATGTTGCTTACGCCGAGCACGGTTGGGCAACCGAGCTTTTCCTTGATAAGGCGTATGGCGCGGAGCGTTTCAACGGCGCTTTTCGCGTCCGCGCTTACCGTCATGGCAAGGCAGTCTATTATAATGTCTTCTTTTTCAATGCCGATTTTTGCCGCCGCGTTTACAATTTTTTCAGCCACTTTAAGGCGGCCTTCGGCGGTTGACGGTATGCCTTTGTCGTCAAGCGTCAGGGCAAGAAGAGCGCCGCCGTATTTTTTGGCAAGTGGGAGCATGGTTTTAAGTTTTTTCACTTCGCCGCTGACGGAGTTTATTATGGCTTTGCCGTCAACCGCTTTTAGCCCGGCTTCCATGGCTAACGGGTTTGACGAGTCTATGACAAGCGGCAGAGCGGTGTTCTCGTTCACGGCAAATACCGCCGACTTCATGGCCGGAGGTTCGTTGATGCCCGGTACCCCGACGTTTACGTCAAGCGCGTGCGCGTTGGCGCTTGCCTGAGTGCGCGCTTCGTTTCTGATGCCCGACGTTAAGCCCTGCCGTATTTCTTCTGCAAGCGCCTTTCTGCCGGTGGGGTTTATCCTCTCGCCGATTACAATGGGGGTAAGCCCGCCGCCGAATGTTAAAAACGAAGTTCTGCTCGCGAGGCTTGTAAAAGACAACGCTGTTTTCGCGCTTTTCGGCTTTGCCTTTTTAAAGGCCGCGCCCATTTTTTTTATGTGTTCCGGCGTAGTGCCGCAACAACCGCCAAGCGCGCGCACCCCGGCCTCGGCAAATCTTTTTGCGTAAGCGGCCATTTCATCCGGCGAGGCCGGAAAGACGGTCTCTTTGCCCCTTAACACCGGCATTCCGGCGTTCGGTTGGGCTATAAACGGCACGGAGGTTACTTTGCTCATGGCGGTTATCGCCTTGAAAATGCCTTCGACTCCAAGCGAGCAGTTCGCGCCTATCAAATCCGCCCCGAGCGAGGCGGCTATTATCGCGAAAGATTCGGGCGGCGTGCCGAGGACGGTTCTCATGGTTTCGTCAAAGGTCATTGTAACGGCAACGGGCAAGCCCGTTGATTTGGCGGCTATTACGGCGGCCTTGACTTCCTTTATGTCCATCATGGTTTCTATTATTATAAGGTCAACGCCGCCTTTTTTCAGCGCGAGGGCCTGCTCGGTAAATACTTCCACCGCGGTTTCAAAAGACATGTCGCCGACAGGCTCGATGAAGCTTCCCGTGGGGCCGATGTCTCCGGCAACGAAGAGCTTTTCTCCGACTGCCTCTCTTGCGAGGCGTCCAGCGGCAATGTTTATTTCCGCAAGCTTGTTTTCAAGGTTATATTCGCGGAGTTTTATCCTGTTAGCGCCGAAGGTATTAGTTGAAACAACGTCAACGCCCGCGCTTTTGTAAAGCGAGTGGACTTTTTTTATGAGCGCCGGCTCTTTAAGGCTCAGTTCGTCAGGACAGCCTCCGGGTTTCAGCCCGAGCCTTTGAAGCATTGTGCCTGTTGCTCCGTCAAAAACAACCGGCCCTTTTTGCAATCTTTTAAGGAAGTCTCTTTTCATTAAACGCGCTCTCCGGTTTACCGGCTGGCATCTCCGGTAGGAAATTTATGAGATTGTAACTTTTTATATTGAATGTGGCAATTTTTATTTCATTATGAGCCGGTGTCCGGCGGACAATATTTTATTTATGGTCTATACACGGGTTCAAAAAACTTTTAAAAGAAGAGATTGTTACTCAGGCTGATACGTGCAAGGCCCGCCTCAAGCGGTAGTTCGCGCGGTGTTATTTGCTTTTTGCCCTGCAAAACATAAAGGACACGGGTTCGTTGCCTTTGCCGTTTAAGTTCGCAAGGCGTTCTTTAGCGGTGTTTATTGCCAAAGAGCCGGAGTCAATGCCTATCCAGCGTCTGCCGAGTTTTTCGGCTGTAACAAGCGTCGTGCCGGAGCCTGCAAAAGCGTCAAGCACAATGTCGCCCTGCGTTGACGAAGCGCTTATTACTCTGTTTAAAAGGGCTTCGGGTTTTTGCGTTGGGTAGCCTGTTTTTTCCGCTCGAGAGATGTGCATGGCGTCGGGTATGTCGTCCCATACGTCGCCGATGAGCTTGTCTTCTATAATATGGTTTTCGTCTTCGCGCAGAAAATATTTTATGCGTACGGTGTTGTTTCTGGTGCGGTATATTCTGCCTGCTTTTTCAAGCTCTTTTATACTGCCGTCCGTGTAGTCGCCGCGCGGTGCGGTTTTAAACCACCTGCCGTCTTCGTCTTGCCTGAAGCCCCCGCTTCCTTTTGCAAAGCGTTTTTCGCCGGATATTTTATTAAAGATATGGCCGAGGCCTTTTTTGTACCATAGTATTATGTCATGGTTTCTTGAAAATTGATTGGCAATTGCTTTCGCGCCCCTGCCGCCGTAGCTCCATATAATGTCGTTAAGGAAGTTCTCTTCGCCGAATACTTCGTCCATTACCGCTTTTACGTAGTGCGCCTTTTTCCAGTCAAGGTGGACGTATATCGAGCCGTTTGGCGACAACAGCTCTCTGAGAAGGATAAGTCTTTTTCTCAGAAATTCAATGAATACGCCGCCGGTTTTGTTGTCGTCATATGCGTGTTGGTTGTCCTTTGCGCGGAACTTTAGCATGGTTGAAAACGGCGGGTCTATGTAGATAAGGCGTGCTCCGGTTGTGCCGTCCGTGTTCGTTAAAGCGGCATGTCGGGCATTTTTCATCTTTATAAGGGTTTGCAGAACAGGCAGATTATCGCCTTTTATTAAAAGGTTTTGTGCGCCGTGCGCGTTGTTTTTTACGTTAAAACAGCCTTCTGTTACAAGGTTTTCAGCGCCCTTGCCGCTTAGAATGTCTTTCTCGCTTTCTTTACCCGCATATTCGAGTTTGCAGGTATTATTTTTTTTAGATGGTTTTGGCATAATCTTTTAGGCGCGGTTGCGCGCTACGGTTGGGGCGATTTCCCTTGATTTGCGCGCCCAAGTGTTATAACAATATAAGTTACGAATTATAACTCAGTTCGCGTGCCGGAGGCATCAAAAATATGAAACCTTACAGAAATCACGTTTTTGTGTGTCAGGGCAAGAGGTGTTCGGCAAAAGGTTCTGAAGCGCTTCTTGATACGCTGAAGGAACGCGTAAAGGAACTTGGCGTTAAGGACGTAAAGGTTTCAAAGAGCGGTTGCCTGAAGATGTGCAAGGAAACCGACAAAGAGGCAGAGCTTTGCCCAACGATGGTAGTCTATCCGCAGGGCGTGTGGTACAAAAACGTGACTACCGGCGACGTAGACGAAATAATCGAAAAGCACTTTAAAAAAGGAGAGCCAATTGACAGGCTCGCGCACTTCAAGCTCTCTTGAAAGGCTCGCGTTCAAAACAGGCTATTATTTAATGAATAAAGCGACTGATATGCGGCGGATAAAGCTGACTCTTGTTCTGCTGGCTTTTTTTGTTTTTTCTTCCACAGGGCTTTGCTTTGCCAAAGCTAAAGTGGCGATACTGCCGTGGAAGGTTAACGCGGCAGGGAACGTTGACTTTTTGAAAGACGCCTTGGCTGATATGCTTTCATCAAGGGTAGGTTCCGGCGAGGCGGCGGAAGTCATGCGGGCGGATATTGTCAAGTCCGCTATTTCCGAGGTAAAAGCTGGTGAGGTTGCAACCGACGTGTCCGCTCTTGCGGTTGGCGCTAAACTAAAGGCGGACTACGTGCTTTACGGCAGTCTTACGGTGCTTGGTTCGGCAATAAGCCTTGATGCCAAATTTTTGAATGTAAAGGACGGCGTAGCAACGCCGTTTTATTCCAAGGGCGACGGCATGGACTCCGTGGTAGGCCTTGTGGACAAACTTTCATTTGACGTAAACGCGGTTTTATCTCCGGCTCCGGTGGCTCCGGTACAGGCCGCGAAGGCCGTGCAAGCGCCGGTTGTTGCACAAACGCCGGTTGCTCAAAAGCCGCCTGCCGGGTTCATTGTGCCCGCGCCTGTTGCCGTGCCTGTGCCGGTTCAGCAGTCTTCCGCTGATAATGATTTTATTGTCAAACCCAAGGAAGGGGCTGTAAAACCGCTACTCTGGAAGAGCGAGCTTATTGAAGGGCAGTTCGTTGCCATGATTACGGCTGATTTGAACAAAGAAGGCGTTAAAAAGGTCTTTCTTGTAAAGCAGACGGCCGTTGTTATCGCTAAAATAGCCGAAAAGAAACTTGACGTTATACAAGAAATAACCCTTGAGAAGGGCGTTAAGAACGTAGCTGTAACTGTCATGGATTCCGACGGCGACGGAGCGCAGGAAGTGTATGTCTCCGCCATAAAAGATAATAAACCATATAGTTATGTAATAGAGTTCAAAGACAACGGCTATAAGGTAACCGTGACAGACGTAAAGTGGCTGATGCGAAGCGTTAATTACAAAGGTTCTCAGGCGCTTATCGGGCAGGCGTTTAGAAAGCCGGATGGCTTTTACGGGCCTCTGCGCGTTTTGAAAAAGCGCGGAGGCGAGGTTGTTGACAGCGGCAATTTTGAAATAACACTGCCGAGAAGCATCGACATTTACAGGTTTGATACGTTTACTTCCGCCGGCCAGACCATGCTTGTTGCCCTTGACAACAGAAACTACCTTAAACTCTTCAAGAGCGAAAAGGCCGGCAAGTGGGAAGAGGTGCTGAAAAGCGTGGAATACTTCGGAGGGTCTATTAACTTCGTAGAGTTCACCGAGGACGACAGGCCCGTGCAGGTTGACGCGGATCCGGTGCCGGTTGAAGGGAAGTTTTATATCGTTGACTCGGGCGGCCAGGGCAAGCTTTCGCTTATAATAAAACGCAACGTGCCCGGAGGGCTTGGGCGCTACGCGCGGGTGGTGCGGACGTTTACGAGCGGCTATGTTTTGAACCTTTCCATGAATGAAAACGAAGGCGGTTTTTTGAATGAAAACTGGCGGACAAAAGAAGTAACGGGCTACATGGCGGATTTTTTAATTGACGACCTTGACGGCACGCAGAAGCTTTATATGCTCATGGTTGAAGGAGCAGGGCTTTTTAGCGGCAATATAAAAAGTTATATACTTTCAACGAAAGTTTCTTTATAATATTTTTCCTTTTTTGGTTTTGTTTTTTCCGCATATACGGCGCGTTTAAACGCGCCGACTGCCGTAAGCAAGTTCGCGCGTAATTTGGCGGTGTAGCTCAGTTGGCAGAGCAGGGGTCTCATAAGCCCCGCGTCCGTGGTTCGACTCCACGCACCGCCACCAGATTTTTTTTAACCAAAAATATGAACCCGTCCATAATTGTTCCGTTTTAAGAATAGCAGGTTGGGTTACGTTAACCCGGCCTGCGGGACCGATACAGTGGAACCAGCCAATGTAGATTATACTATAAGGCCCTTCCGCCCGTTAGGGATATAGATAAAGCATTAGAAGAGGTAGAGAAGCGCCCTACGCGGATTTTCTGGGGGCGATGTAGTCTTTTATAAGTTCCTGGGTCTTCTGGTCGACATTTGAAAATTTTATGCCCATAAAGTTGTCCTTCCCGGCCCAGACGACCTTGCCGATTACCGCAAAACTGGTCAGCTTATGTTCGCCGTCTCCAAGACGTATTTCCAATTCATTGCCAAGGGTCGTTGATGAGTAGACTTTGCCTGCGTCTACGCACATACCGGATATGCTGATATTAACTATCTTGCCGTTGACGGTCTGCCTGTTGATACTCAACTGAACATCTATTCTCTCGCTCACCTGGTGCCTCAGGCTGTTCCTACAGCCGGCAAGCATCTCCTTTAGATGGGATACAAAGACGTTCATGCTGTTTACCGTGACATCAATGCCTTTTACGTTTTCACCCTTTCTTTTGATATCTTCCATATCTTTTTCAGCTTCCATTAGGAGCTTCCTATATTTATACATGTGCTTCAGTAGAACGTCTCTTAATATTATATAAGGCCCGGCCGATACATAGACATCCTTTACGGGGATCACCGCTGAGCAACCGGGACAAGTTGTTTCCGTAATGTCTGCATGAAAGGGCAGATGAACCCACTCATTGCAGTTAGAACATTCAATCTTAAGCATTTACGCCCTCCTTGCACGCCTTAGCCACTCTGAACTTAACACTCTTTTTCGCATGAATTTCCACATATTCGTCTGTCTTAGCATCTCTTCCTGTCCTCAGCTTTCTATTTACAAAGATAAGCTTTCCTATGCCCGGAAGCGTAAAAGAGTTTTTAGCTTCTTCACAAGCAAGTTGAACAAGCGCGTCCGTCATTTCTGCCGCAACTTTTTTAGTAACACCGGTTTTTTCGGCGATACTGTCCGATAGCGGCGACTTCGTCAGCGCTTTTGTCATAGAGGTATCCCTGTGGAATATGATATTTTATTAAATCATACATAGGTAAGCGGCTTTGTTCAAGGAAAAAGATGAAGGGGCAATCTTTGAAAACCACTTGGCAATTTTTATTCAAGGAATGTATCCGCATGATTATTTAGAGGCTGTTATTTCTGTAGCGGTCAAGTTGATTGCACGTTGTAGCTGAGGTATAATGATGATTTGGTGGTAAATATATTATAGGAAAGTTTGATGTTTCTGCCGACTACGAAAGAAGAGATCGATGCCCTTGGCTGGAATGGCCTCGATATAATACTTGTAACCGGCGACAGCTATATTGACTCGCCTTACGTTGGAGTGGCCGTAATCGGAAAGATACTCCTTGATTCTGGCTATAAGGTAGGTGTTATCGGCCAACCGGATACAAGTTCTGACGTTGACATCGGTCGTCTTGGCGAGCCGCGCCTATTCTGGGGCGTTACGGGCGGCTGTATTGACTCAATGGTGGCCAACCGCACGGCTACGGGCCGAAAACGCAACCGCGACGATTATACTCCCGGCGGGGTAAACAACCGGCGTCCCGACAGGGCTACTATCGTTTATACCAATCTCATCAAAAAATATTTTAAAAACTCACCGCGCCCTATTGTTCTGGGTGGCATCGAAGCAAGCCTGCGCCGGATAGCTCATTATGACTTCTGGACGGATACTGTAAGAAGGTCCGTTCTCTTTGACACGAAAGCCGATTATCTTCTTTATGGCATGGCGGAGCGTTCCGTTGCTGAACTCGCCGA
>SCQA01000072.1 GCA_004298725.1 bacterium | reverse complement strand
GCCGCACCTCGCTTGACTGCTTAAACCACCCCACCATGTTGTTGCTGACTACAATCTTGGTCATGCCGAAGATTGCAATGATAATTAAAACCGCGCCAACGGCAACCGTTGACTTAGAATGCCTTGCGCCAACTCCGCCGAGTTTCCCAAGGAACGCCGATGTCCGGTCAATACCCGCGCCGTCTTTTTTGTTTAAGGCCGAGTCAAGCTTACCCGTATTCAACAGGGCCAGTAGCGCCGGTACAAGCGTAAAGCTTGAGAGCAGAAGCATTATGGTGCCGAACCCGACGCCAAGCCCGAATACCTTTACCGGAATTATATTGGCAAGAAGAAGCCCGGCAAAACCCACGGCCGTTGTTATGTCCGTGTAAATAAGCGGCGCGCCGACAACCTTCATGGTTTCAATGATAGCCGTTTTTTTGTCTCTCGTTTCCTTGTACCGGAAATAAAATTCGTTGAAGACGTGTATCGAGTCGGTTGCTATGGCCATGAGAAAGATAGGGCTCATGGAGCTCATTATATGAACCGGAAAGCCAAGCCCCACGATAAGCCCCATGGTCATCGCTATGACAACCATTGCCGGAAGCATTATAAAAACGGAGACAAGGACGCTCTTGAACATCAGATACGACACAACGAACATTATAAAACCGGCTATGGGGGAGAATACGCCCATCAGCTTGAACATCTCCGCGCCAAAGGTGTCCCTTGCGACCGGATCACCCGCCACGTAATACCTCTCCGGCCCTTTTTCGCGTTTGATAATTTCTCTAACGCCGTCCGCCGCTTCCTTGGCGTTTGAGCCTTTTTCAAGAGGCACGTAAATGGCCGTGGCCTTGCCGTCTTTTGATATTACCCTGTTAAGAAAGAGGCGGTTGCCGAAGACGTCTTTCTTTATTTTTTCAAGCGCTAAGGCGTCACGCGGCACTTCGCCCACAAGCTGGCTTACCTTTAGCGCGCCAGCCTCAGCCGTTACGTTATCAATGGCGGTTAGTCCGGTAACGTCTCTCTCCGCCACGCCCTTTAACAGCTTGACTTCATTCGTGACGCGCTTTATCTTCTCAAGCGTGCCGGCGTTAAGCACGCCGCCGTCATTTTCAATGCCCACTACGAGCATGTCTTCATAAAGGCCGAAAGTCTTTTCAACTCCGTCGTTAAGCACGCGAACGCCGGAATTGGCAGGAAGCATGTTTTTGGGGTTCGTGTCCGTCTTCATCGAGGCAAGCCGCGACGCAAAGAGAATTGCAAATATAGCGGTCAACGCTATTATCAGCCAAGGCCGCCTAACTGAAAACTCCGCCAGTTTCAAAAATATCTTCACGATTAAAAACCTCCAAAATGTTTCTTGATTGTATTATTGCGAAATTATGAAACTATGTCAAGCGATATTTGGCTCTCGCGTTTTGAAATAGCAAAACGCTTATTTCAAAGCGCTCTGGCGGCATCTATTTGCTTTGAAACAGACTCATACCAACGTGTCAAACCGGCTGATAAATGGCTTATTTGGCAATGACGCTCATTAACCACGGACTTCCATATGAAGCCATTGGAAGAACTTCCCTCGTTCTAAATGCTTTTAAAGCGGATAACGCCGCCGAGTGCGAGGCTGACAAGCTTAACACCGGAGAAGAAAGAAAACGCTGAAGGGTTAATTGATATTAAAGAAACTCTTTATCTTGTGCAGTATCTTCTTTTGCGCGGCGTCTTCTGCCTGAGATATGCTTTTTGCCGTGGCCTCTTTTAGCTCTGTCGCGCGTTTGGCGAGTATCGAACTGAGTTTTTCCGCCACGTTCGGGTTTTCAACGAATATTTTTTTGAACGCGGCGGATCCTATCACAAGGCAAACGGTGTCTTCTTTGGCAACGACAGTTGCCCTTCGCGGCTCGCCGGTAAAAAGGCTCATTTCGCCGAAGAACGCGCCTTGTTTAAGGCTTGCTATGTAAACATCTTTACCGGTAGAGGCTTCCCGCGCCAAAACATCCGCCGTTCCGCTCTGTATGAAATAACACGTAGTGCCCTGTTCGCCCTGCCTTACCATAACCTCGCCGTCGCCGAAAGTTTCAAGCGTGGCCGAGGCCGCGACGTCTTTCATGGCTTCTTCGCTGAGAAATGAAAGAAAATCAATATTCTTTAATGAAGCAAGCACCGTGGTCTGCGGCACCTGCGTATCCACGGGCTTGTGGTGATACAAAACGCGCGTCGGAAGCGGTATTTCAATGCCTTTTCTGCGAAAGGCGTACCATATCTTCCGGTTAAGCTCGCTCTTTACGTCAAACATATCGCGGTAATCGCTGATATAAACCCTGAACCGATAGCTTACGGAAAAATCGCTAAAGTGCGTAAGCCAAACCTCCGGCTTAGGGTTCGCAAGCACTGACGGCGTGCCCAAGGCTATGTCAAGCAGAGCCGAGGAAACAATATTAGGCGGGTCTTTGTAGCTCGCGGCTATGTCAATGTCCACCACATGAAGCGGCGACGGAAACGTATAATTTTCAATAATCCCTTCCGCCAATATGCGGTTAGGAAGATATATATAATCGTTATCCCTTGTAAGAAGCCTTGTGGTGCGCCATGTAACCTCCATTACCTTGCCTTCCTTATCGCCAACCTTTACCCAGTCGCCCTTTGCGACTATCCTTTCCATATTTATCCAGAGGCCGGTAAATAAATTCTTTATCGTATCTTGAAGCGACAATATGAGAACACCGGTAAGAACGGCCGATGTGGTCAAAAGAGGCGTAAGGTTTATACCCAAAAGCCTATGCAAAAGAAAGAAGATGGCTCCAAAATAAATCAACAAAGTGCTGATGGTTCTTATCAGGGGCGCTACGGTATATTTTCTCAAGAAACTGAACGGCGCGTCCGCCATAAGCCAGCGCAGGGCAAAAACAACGCCTATGGTCATGAAAAGGATGAACGCCTTGTCTCCGGTATGAAAAACGACATCACTGCCTATGCCGCGCGCTTTCAAATAACCCAAAACACTTCTGACGCCAAAAGAAAAAAGAAAGAAAAAGAACGCAAACAAAAGCGAACTGTGGAGCTTTTTGGGTGTTTGAGCCAAATCCACAAGCTGTTGAAATGTTGTATTGTCTTTTGCCATAATTGTTGTCCAATGCGGCGCGGCAAAGATAAACAAGTCAAAATATGCGCGCCTGCAAAAATTCTACCGCAAATCAGAAGTTTTACAAGAAGAAAAAGAGGCAAGCCCCTCGCCGGAGAGGTTTCCGGCGTAGGGCCTGAGAGGAGGGCTTTGAGATTTAGTCAACTATGCGCTATACTCTGACAACCAGCCACTGCTTTACTGCCAACTGATTACCTAATATTACTAAACACTAATTACTTGTCACTGTATTTCATGTCTTTGCCTTTACATTGCTGTTAACCGCAACTAAGGCAACGGCCTCGTCGCAGGAAGCGGAGCCGCGACTACAACCGGTACCGGAGTTGCAACAACGGTTGCGGCAACCGTAGGCGCTGTCGTGGTTGCGTCCGTTGCAAGCGGGCGAATAACCGGCGTTACAGCCGCTTCGCCTTGAACTGTTATGGAAAGCTCGCATTCTTTGCATGACTCTATGTCAACTTCAAGCTCGTTAGAGGCCAAAAGCTCAACATTATACCGCAATACGGCAACATTCGCGTTAAAATCCCTTGGGCGCGCCACGTCATTCTCGTTAAGCTCTATCTCGGCGCTTTTTACCCTGTACTTAACCCCGGAGTCCCCTCCGTTTTTAATAATTATCACGCCGGCGCCTGCTACAGGGGCGCTAAACGTCAGCTTCGATTTCCTCTCGTGTCCGTGATGCTTTGTCTTTGCTATGTAAACCGGGCCATATATATCAACCATCTCAGCCTTTGCAACGTCCGCTACAAACGCGGCAAGCATCAGCGCCGCTGTAATTGCGGCGGCCAAACCGTAAAATCTCTTCATAATATGCCCTCCCTTTATATGTAAAAAATCAGTTATATGCTGATTATGTTATAGCACCTGATGACAACGAAATACCGTGACCAATGTTACACCCTTGATATTTTCAAGATACCCGCGGCTCAAGTTCTTAACTGTTGATTTTTAAAGTTAATTTGTTTTGATGAATATTGCGCTCACAAGTTCAATACATTTGATATAATAAGACCATGACACAATTGCTACTACCCCGATACCCGCGTTTTACTGAAATAACCCTTGGCTTAAGGCCTCAGCTTAACCCGATATTCAAAAAGTTATCAGGCGGCATATCTGAATTCACGTTCGCGAACATTTACCTGTTTAGAAATACCCACAACTACCACGTGTCAATTCTTCAAGACAAAACGCCTGTATTTTCAGGCTCCGACGGAAAAGATACTTTTTTCATGCTTCCCCTCGGAATGCCTGACAAAGATACGCTTAAACGCCTATTTGCAGATTTTTCATTCATGAAGAACGCGTCCGAAGAGCAGGCTAACGCCCTTGAAGCAATGGGCTACATAGCGCAGGAAGACAGAAACAACTTCGATTACGTCTATTCCAGCCAAGAGCTTAAAGATTTGAGCGGCAGGCAGTTTCACAAAAAAAAGAACCTTATAAACACCTTTCTGAGGCAATATCAATGCGAGGGCAAGGCGCTTCTGTCAAAGCGCGTCAAAGACGCGCTTGAAGTCATTGAGGCATGGCGCAAAGAAAATGACACGGAAGGAGACTGCGTCGCGGCAACGGAAGCTGTAAACATGGCGGACGAGCTGGCGTTATGCGCAATGATTTATTACATCGGCAAAAAGCCGGTTGCCTTCACTGTCGGAGAGGAGCTTAAAAACGACACCTTCGCGGTGCATTTTGAAAAGGGCGTGCAGGGTTTCAAAGGACTTATGCAGTTCGTAAACCAAAACTTCGTCGCCATGCTTGCTGAAAAATACTTATTTATCAATCGAGAACAGGACATTGAAGACGAAGGCCTCCGGCAGGCCAAACTAAGCTACCACCCGTCAACCTTCGTCAAAAAGTATAAAGTTACGGCGTAACAAGCGCTTACCTTCTTTTAAATACCAACCCAAGCGCAGGCGGAGTCAACAGCGTAGTCGCCATAATGACAACTATAATGGCCGAGAACAGAGTATCATCCATCACGCCCATGCCCTTGCCCATATTGGCGAATATCAACCCCACCTCGCCACGAGGTATCATGCCTATGCCTACGGCCAAGCGGTCAACGCCTTTGCCGGCCACAAGTCCGGCGGCCACCTTGGTAATAACCGCGGCAACAAGCAAGCCAACGGACATCAGCAGTACCTTAGGGTCGGCAAGCGTGGCTATTTTAACCTGCATGCCTGTAAGCACAAAAAATATCGGCACCATGAAGTATCCGAGGTGCTCGGTATATGTTTGTATATGCTTATGCGTGTACGCATCTAACACGCCGCTTATTTTTCCATTAACACGGCTGTCCACATTTTCTTCCTTAATGGCGGCCTTGAGGTCAACAACATAGTTCGGGTCGTCAAACGGCTCAAAATACTCCGGCTTCAAAATAAGGCCGCCCGTAAACGCGCCGACTATCGGCGCGAGCCCCATAAGAGAAGCAAGGTACGCGAATACAAGGCCGAAGGCCACGACCATGGCGAACTTCATGCTTGCGCCGGTGTGAATCCTCGCGAATAGTTTGCTCGCTCGCGGCGCTATCCACGCGCCTACGACCATGCCGCCGCCGAGAAATACCAGCGCCTTGAATATTATAATGGCAACAGTACTGGCCTCTACCGTGCCGATGGTAACAATTGACGACACTACCGCCAGTATGATTAGCCCGAGGACGTCGTCTATAACGGCCGCGCCTATGATAATGCGCGCCTCGCCGGTATCCGACTTGCCCAAGTCTTGCAGTACTCGGGCGGTTATGCCCACTGACGTAGCCGTCATGGTGGCGCCGAGGAACAGATACGCCGTGCTTGAAAGGCCCGGCGCAAGCCACGG
>SCQA01000071.1 GCA_004298725.1 bacterium | reverse complement strand
GACGAAGACGATTATCACGAGCATAACTAAGTTGTCTCATGTATGGAGGACTTGTAATAATGGCGTTAACTTTTTGCTTTGGAACAAACTTATCTGAGTTAAGCGTGTGACATTTGCGCATTATTCCGTGATCGAGCTCAGGAATTCTTTTGAATGCCCTTAAAATTTTTTTCTCAAGACGTTCCCTTACTGAGCGATACTCATACATTTCAGGATATTTTTCAAACGGGAACTTCTTTTTACGAAGATACGGTACAGAATGACTACTGGGATATGATAAGAAACCTGGGCGCTGATGATGCAGTATGCCGAGCAAACAAGAAAATAAAAAGTACGCTCTTTTTTCCTTCAAAATTTGACACCACGCTATAGTCTCTCTAAGCGTTTCCTGATGAAAAAATGCCCTAACCCATTTAGGCACACTTCTTAAATCAATTTTAGATATAACGTGTTTTACTTCTTTTTCAATATTATTTATTTTGTAAAATGCTTCATCTGCAGAGTTATACGGAAAAAGCTTTGCCTTTGTAAGTGTTGCCGCATATGGGTTCAAATCATTAGCAATGATATTTCGTTCCGCAATCCATGATTCGAGTGCAACAGAACCGGAACCTGAGAATGGCTCGTATATAGTCTCACCTTTCCGCGAAAAAGTGGTTACCAACGTTTTCGCCATCGAAGATTTTATCTTACCAATGTATGGTGCAATTTGATGAAGTGTAAATTCATCTCTTAGAGCGCTACCTTGCCAGTTCTCGGCTATTTTGCTTAGAGTATGCTTATTCGGAAGTTTCATGACTTTGACCTAAAGTCCTGATGAGGATTATTAAAGCGTATAATCCATAATCTTAAAAAGGAGAGCCATTAACACACATTTATAAACCAAATACCGTTTATAACCAAGACAATATCTAAAACTCCCGATTACTTCAAATTAGCCACGTACTCGGCGACTGCCTTCATTTCTTCGTCAGTCAATATGCCCTTATATACCGGCATATCCTTAACCGGTTTAAAGACCCTCGGATTTGCAAGGTACGCGTATATCCAGTCCGCCTTCAGCCTCTGCCCTGCGCCTATCAGCGTGGGGCCGGTAACTCCTCCCGCCGTATTAGCGCGCTCCTTTACAAGATGGCAACCATAACACGCCTGTTTTTTGAGAAAGACCACCCTGCCCCTCGGGTTGTCCTGCGCTTTAAGTCCGGCATCTTTAACGTCATCGCTTTTCAAAGTCATAAGATACTTCGTTACGTCAAGAGCCTCGGTAGCGGAAAGCTTGGCGTGAGAGCCGTCATTTACTTTTGTAAGCGAATAGTATTCCATGGGCCTGATTGCCCGCGGGTCTTTAAGCCATGCCTCCAAAAACTCGGGCTTAAGCTTGCTTCCCGCGTACCACAGCTCCGGCCCTTTTTTGGCAAGCACGTCTTTTATAGTCTTCTCTTTTGCCGGACCCTTAATCTGGTGGCAAGTCCCGCAATTTTTTGCCTCGAAGGCCTTTTTACCTTCTGGCGCGCCGGCAAAGGACGGCTCCGCAAGCATAACGCCCAGCGCTACGGCTACCAAAAGATTAAG
>SCQA01000070.1 GCA_004298725.1 bacterium | reverse complement strand
GGCCAAGACAGGCATTGTAGTAAAAACAGCGGTTGAAGACCACTACGGCAACAAGACCGTTGTGAGTTTAAAAAACGTAAAGCTCAACCCGTCAATTAAAGATTCGCTCTTTGACTACAGCGCCCCAAAAGGCGCGAGCGTACTAAAGCAATAGAAAAACATACGGAGGTATTAAGCCATGCCGTCATTTGACATTGTTTCAAAAGCAGATACGCAGGAAGTTGACAATGCCGTAAATCAGGCAATAAAGGAAATGCAGCAGAGGTACGACTTCAAAGGCACAAAAAGCGAAATAAAGTGGGAAAAGAAAGAAGAAATAACCATCACCGCTGATAACGATAATAAGCTTAAAACCATTATTGATATGCTTCAGACAAAGTTCGTAAAACGCAACGTGTCGCTTAAATCAATCGAGTACGGCAAGGTGGAGGAAGCCTCCGGCGGCCTTTTGAGGCAGGTGCTAACTATTCGTCAAGGCATACCGACTGAAAAAGCAAAAGAGATTATAAAGGTGATAAAAGAGATGGACGCAAAGGTGCAGAGCCAGATTCAAGACGAGCAGATACGCGTAACCGGCAAAAAGAGGGACGACCTTCAGGTTGTTATACAAAATCTCAGGGCAAAAGACCTCGGCATAAACCTTCAATTTGAGAATATGAGGGATTAGGCCGTCGTGCCCAAAGACTGGATTGAAATACGGGCAATCGGAAAAAGCGTTTCCAAAGATGCCGCCGTCGCCGTTCTTGTAAAAGCAGGAAGCCCGGGCGTGGTGGAATACGCCAAGGCCGTGGCTCCGGCCGAAGGCGCTATTATTTCTCACAGCGTTTGGTCGGGCGCGCCTGATGAATCTTTCGAGACAGCAGGCGTTACCGCGTCGCTTACCGCGTACCTCCCGTCAAACAGCCCCTATGATGTCAATGCCCTGAAAAATGATTTAAAAAAAATTGGCTGGAAGTTCACTGCCTCCGTTTATGTTGAAGTTGACTGGTCAATAAAATGGAGGTTGCACATAAGGCCGGTAAAGGTATCCTTCGGGCAGGCCTCGTTTATTGTAAGGCCGCCGTGGATACATGTAAAGGCCGGCAAAGGCTGTCGCGTTATCGTAATTGACCCGGGCATGGCCTTTGGAACAGGCTCTCACGCAACCACAAAAACTTGTTTAAAGGCGTTGTTGTGGCTTTTTAGCGTTGACGGCGCGGCGTTGTCGCCGCGCGGGGCTTCACTTCTTGACGTCGGCACCGGTAGCGGCATACTCGCTATTGCCGCTAAAAAACTTGGCGTTAAAGAAGTAGTCGCGAATGACATTGACGCGGTCGCGTTGAAGGTGGCAAGAAAGAACGCGCGCGTTAATAAATCAGCCGTTTTTGTAAGCAGTGCGACGCTTGAAAAGACAAAAGGCGCGTTTAAGGTGGTTGTTGCCAATATTATATCAACTGAGCTTTTAAGGCTTGCTCCGTCGCTAAAGGCAAGGCTTGCCCCAAAGGGTTTTCTGGTACTCTCAGGGCTTTTAGATATTGAAAGCTCTGAGGTTGCGAAAGCATTTTCTTTAATCGGCTTGAAGCAGGTTAAAAGCTATTCATCAAAAGAGTGGCGTACGCTTGTATTTACCGATAACGGCGCAAGGAGCGGAGAGTGAGAAGGTTTTACGCGCCTGATATAACCGCTGACATAAAAACCGCTGAACTCCGCGGGGATGAATTTTTTCATCTCAAAAAAGTATTACGGCTTAAAAAGGGCGGCCAAGCGCGCCTTTTTAACGGTAAAGGGCTTGAGCTTATCGGCAGTGTCGGCGTTGTCAACAAGGATTTTGCGGTTATTGAAATTACAGGCCGCGCAGAAAATAATACAGAAAGTCCGGTTGATGTTTTGCTTATTCTCGGCATTGTAAAAGGCTCTAAGCCTGAATTTGTAATACAAAAGGCCACGGAACTTGGCGTTAGGAAGGTAGGTTTTTATAATGCCAAAAGAAGCGTTCCGAATGCCTCTGTTGAAAAGGTAAAGGAAAAGTTGTCAAGGTGGCAAAAGGTTGCAATTTCGGCTGTCAAGCAGTGCGGAAGGGCAATTGTACCGGATGTATGTTTTGAGGAAAGTTTAACCGCTCTTCTTGTTGGCACTGACGGCTTTACTAAGCTCATTTTGTGGGAAGGCGAGGCCAATGTAGCCATAAAGGAAGTTTTAAAAAATGCCGCTTGTAAAAAAGGCGTTGTTCTTCTTGCCGGGCCGGAAGGCGGCTTTGACGAGGGCGAAGTTGCAGATCGGAAGAGC
>SCQA01000069.1 GCA_004298725.1 bacterium | reverse complement strand
TTCCGATCTGACAACTTTAAGCTGTGTTCCTATTACATTATAGTTTATCTAAGCACATTTTTACTAATCCTTCAATACAAGAGAGCTTGCGCTTACTGAGTATTGTTTGAACCACGCGGCAACTTCGCTGGAAGACGTCTTGCGAAGTTTTTGCACCTTGCGCCGTTTGGCGAGCATCTTCGGCAGGCCCGCAAGCGCGTGGAGTTCCGCTTTTAAAAGAATTATTGCGAGTTGAAAGGCTGAAAAATTTTCAACGAAACGTCCCCCCGCGCCTTTTTTGGTTATAAGCCCGTAACATTGCAGAGCGTAACGCCAGAACGTGTAAAACGGCAAGGCAGCGAGGCGGCACAGAGGAAAGTTTTTCATTGCAACCCATAAGCGGTTTCTTTCAACAAGGTAAGCCTTTTGGCGCGAGTACTTGCCGCCGGTGCCGGAGTAGTGGTGGTACGCAATCGCACGCGGCACGCTAAGTGTTTTCCATCCGGCAAGGCGCGCCCTTAGGCCGAGGTCGGTATCTTCGCAGTAAGCGAAAAAATCTTCGTCAAACAGACCGACTTCATCAAGCAGGGCCTTTTTGTAAAGAGCCGCGCACGCGCTCGGTATGAAAGCGTCTTCAGGAGAGTCAAACTGCCCGGCGTCTTTTTCAAGCCTGCCGCGTCCTTTGGCAATGCCGTCGGGGTATATAAGAAGGCCGCCTATGGAATCAATAATGTCTTTTTCATGGATAGAAAGTATCTTGGTTGCCCACATGCCGGTTTCGGCGCTTGATGTTTCCGCTGTCTTAACAAGCTCTTCAAGAAAGCGCTGGTTAAGTTCCGTGTCGTTATTAAGCGTAAGCACGTATTTGCCCGATGAGCGTATAATGCCTTGGTTATTCGCTTTTGCGAAGCCGAGGTTTCCGGTGTTTTCAATTATTGTTGCTTGAGGAAAAAGTTTTTTAACGAGCGCTACGGAGCCGTCAATCGAGCCGTTGTCAATAAAGATCAATTCAAAGGATTTAAACGTCTGTTCTGATATTGATTTAAGGCAGTTGCCAATAAAGCGCGCGCCGTTAAGGTTAGCCATGACAATGGACAACAGCGGGGCTGGGCTGTTAGTTTTTTCAGAGGTTGGACGAGGCGGCATGTGCTCCTGTGGTAACGCTTAGCTGTTGATTTTTGCTTTGAGCTTCCGGTAGAGCTTTACGGCCTTGTTGTGCTCTTCAAGGTTTTTTGAAAATTCGTGCGTGCCGTTGTTTTTTGAAACAAAGTACAGGTAGTCTTCTTTAGCCGGTCTCATGGCCGCTCTGAGCGAGGCTTTTCCCGGGCTTGCTATGGGGCCGGGCGGAAGCCCGTAGATAACGTAAGTGTTGTACGGCGTCTTGGCAAGAAGGTGTTTTCTGGTTATGGTTCCGCTGAAGTCTTTTAAAGTGTAGACGGCCGTAGGGTCGCTCTGAAGTTTTATTCTCTTTCTAAGCCTGTTGTGAAATACGGCTGAAATAAGCGGCCTTTCCTCGCTTGAGGCGGCTTCTTTTTCAATCAGCGAAGCAAGCGTAACTACGCTTTTCATTGACATGTTCTTTTTCCGGGCTTCGGCGTCAAGCTCGTTCAAGTAAACGGTTTTGAATTTTTCAGCCATTCTAATCAGTATTTCGTCAACCACGGTGCCAGCGGCAAAGACGTATGTATCGGGAAATAGGTATCCTTCAAGCGAGTCACCCTCAATGCCGAGTGAGGTAATAAGGCGTTTATCATAGGCGCGCGCGATAAACTCGGACTCATCGGTTAGAAGGCGGGCGTCTTTAAGCGCTTCGGCTATTTCTTGCAGGTTGTAACCTTCGGGTATGGTAACTGTTTTTGTCCTGATTTTACCCCGTATAAACATGCTTAAAATTTCAAAAGGACTCATGGAGGCGGTTAATTCATATTCGCCGGCTTTTACCCTGCGGCTTGCGCCCAGAAAGCGCGCGGGAATGGTCAGCGACAAAGGGCTTTTTATCAGCCCTGTTTTTTTCAGGTTCAGGGCTGTTTCATTAAGGCTCGCCCCTTTGGGAACGGTTATGGCGTACGGGGTGTCATCGTTTGAGATAGGCGTGAAAAAACCGATGTAAACGTGCGTCAACGTAAAGCCGAAGGCCGCGATTATTAAAAAAAATAAACTTTCCAAACCACGGTGCATTTATTAAAAGGGCCTCCCGATTGATTGCATGCTTTAAATAAGGTTATTGCCTTGGTTGGCAATCCCGGCCGTCTTTATGGCAGGGTAATAGTATGAAGATGATGCTTTTCGGTCCTGCGAGAG
>SCQA01000068.1 GCA_004298725.1 bacterium | reverse complement strand
CGCGTAAGCCCTGGATATTTCAACACTGAAGAAGATATCAAGGAATTTCTAAGGGCAATTAAAATTATCGCGGGCGGAAAATCGTAACGTAGAAAATTTTAAGCTTCGCAATAAAATTATTTCCATCGTTCGAAAACAGGTATTAAGATGAATTATCAGCACAAAGAACTTGCGGCTGGCCGCTGGCAACAAATGACTTTCATGGAGCAGATGGCTAACGTAGGAAGCGAAGTAATGCGGGCGCTCAACTGGCAGGAAAAAACGACGACGCCTACTGCCGCATGGCCGCCGAGCGCTCTCTTGAACTGATGGATTTAACGCTGGACAATAAATACAACTCTACAGAAGACGCGTTAAGGAAACTCTGATTTATTCTTTCCAGTATAAGTCTACCCCTCACCTCGCTCCTCTCCCCAAACGGGTAGAGGAGGAAAACCCCTTCCCCCCCTTGCGGGGGAAGGCCGGGATGGGGGATAAAATAAGGCATTCCATTACGGTTGCAATCACAAACCCTTCGCAGTGAATCGAAGGCAACTCGATTGAACTTACGCGTTTTCCTCAAAATATTTCAGAAATTGGGCAGGGGTAAAGATTTTGATTTTTTTATATTCCTTTACTGCCTTAAGCGCCTTATCTCCCGTGATGATTATTTCTGCATTTAGCGCAACTGCGCATTCAATGAATTTATCGTCATCAGGGTCTTCATCCACTACGGTTATTTTTGGAGTTTTAGCTGTAAATACAATATTAAACCCCTTTGAAAAGAGGCTTAACAGTTCCTCAAGCTCATCTTCATCCTCAAGGCCGATTCTTCTTAAAACCTGAATATATTCATCAAGAATGTCTTTTGAAAGGCACAGCGTCAGCTTCTCTTTTCTCCAAAGGTCAACAATCTTTCCGGGATTACCGCCGAAAAAAGAAGAGACAAATACATTGGTGTCTATGACAACCTTCATCTCCTTCCTTTGCGAACGACCTTAATGGCCTTGTTGACGTCGGCTGACGCAACCCCCTTTGACTTAAGCTTCTTTCCTACCCTGCCCCAAAGGTTATCAATGTAAGAGCTTATATCGTGTTCCTCGATATAAGCTTCAATCAGCTCCCTGACCATCTGGCTGGTGCTTTTGCCCCCTGTCCGGGCAAGCCTGTCAAGCTTATTTTTAAGCTCAGGGTCCATTCTTATTATCATTTGCGTAGACATACTACCGCCCCCCTATTATTAGTATATCATATCTATATTGTATATCGGCGTTATATCCAAGTCAAGACAGAATGCGACAAGACAGGTTAACGGCAGGCGGAACCAGCGGGAAGTAAAAGAAGCAAGACGGATGAAAACTGCCAAAAAAAATGGTGAGCACAGCGCACCCTACGGGTCTTGACGGTCAAAAAGGTATCCACAGTGCTTTCAAGTTATGTAGAGGTGTCCTTTTTGTCCGTATCGACAGGGCTACGTTCCATCCGTAGCCACACAAAATTTTCGTCAATAATTTTCTCTCCAAGCTCTTTTCTCAAATCATTGCATAATTGCCTTAAAAGATCATTCAAACAAGCGCTTCCCTTTTCACCAATCTCTTCGGAAAATTCCTTAGCTACTTTTATCTGTTCTTTCGAACCAAGTAGCATAATGTCACTAATCGCTGATTCTATATCAAGCTTGTATCGAGGGTCAAGTGGAGACGGGCGGTTTGAAGCATTTGCAAGACGACGGAATGCATCAATAAAATAGGTTGTCTTTAGGCTTCTTACGTGCTTAGCCCTATCTCTCCTTGCAGTTAATGTGTGACTAAAAAGGCCACCTATCAAACCACCTATCAAGCCAAGAAGAACGGTGATAAGTTGCGGCTCACTCGTCATACGGAATACCTCCTCTACTGAGATGTTGTCAATTACTTATCCTTCCCATGCTCCAGCGTGGGAACGCGCCTATATGATAGGGACGCTCCTGCGTCCATTCCTAACAGCAACCATTATGCCGCGTAGACCACCTCGCCGAGCTTAGAGTATCGCGTAATCGGTGATTCGCCTTTCTCCCATTCAGCCATGGTCATTGCTACGGCTTCTATCGGCTCAAAGACCTCATAGATGGAATCAGAGAGTATGTCTATCCTTTCCCAATAGCCCTTTCCGGAAAAATCATCGGATATGACGACAACGTCTATATCACTGCCTTCTTTATATGTTCCGGTGGCGTATGAGCCGAAAAGTATCAATCGGGAAACCTTGATACCCTTAGCCTCAAGCGATTTTCTGAATCGCCCTATAACGTCTAAAGCTGTGCTTTTATCCATAAAAGAAACTCCTTGCTTCTTTCAATTATATCCTCAACATTCGGTTGCGTATAGTTCTTTTGCAATGTGTCAATATCCTCAGGGTATCTTGTGGCGATATTGGCCTCATTCAGCTTAACGATGAACCTCCCTGTATCTTCCGGCGGTTTGACACCGGCCTTGCTCAACAAATATACAAGGTTATGCACTCTCGGCGGTTCTTCGCCCAATCTCGCAAGAAAAAGCCCCTTTAACGCCTTCTCAATAGACAAATGGCACATAAAAACAGCGTAGAAATATCTTCCGCCGCTTAGCATAAATTCAGCGTATCCATGTCGTAGTCGGCTTGCCTTAACCATTCCTGCGGTTGTTTGCTCATAAACCCTTTTTATCGTTCCCATGCTCCAGCGTGGGAATGCGCTTATATGATAGGGACGCTCCAGCGTCCATTTCAAAAAATATAGATAACTAATTAATTGATTTTAAATTCACCCCCCCATCCCTGCCTTCCCCCACACAGGGGGGAAGGGCATAAGAAAAACCATAACGCTGGCGCAACACCAAGCATCAAGGGCTGGTCTCACCCGCCATCTCCCCTTTCCTATTTTCCCGCCTCTACCATCTTCACCGCAGAAAGAAGCGCATCGAATATTTTTGACGGGTCGTTTCCACCGGCCTGGGCCAGATCCGGCTTGCCGCCGCCCTTGCCGCCCACAACCGGCGCAATGCTTTTTATAATCTCTCCTGCACTGAACCGGCCTGTTAGATCTTTCGTAACAGCGGCAAGTAGAACCGCCTTGTCGTCCTGCTTGCACCCAAGCACGACAACGCCGCTTTGCAATTTGGCGCGCAACATATCGGCCATTTCTCTCAGCTCGCCCGCGTTTGTTGCCTCGACCTTTTCCGCTATAACGGAAATACCGTTTATTTTTTTTACCTTGTCAACAAGCCCTGCCCCGGCGCCAGCCTTGCCCTTTGTTTTAAGCTCGTGAATTTCTTTTTCCAACTCCTTCCTTTCGTCAATCAGCTTCTTTATCCTCTCCGGCAGTTGAACTTCCGGCGACTTTAAAAGCGCGGCACTTGCCTTTAAAGCGCCCTCGTAACTTAAAAAAAGCTCATACGAGGCAAGGCCGGTTACGGCCTCAAGCCTTCGTGTGCCGGACGCCACGGACGATTCGGACGTTATCTTTACAAGGCCTATCTCGCCCGTCCGTTTTACGTGCGTACCGCCGCAAAGCTCCGCGCTGACGGTCGGCACGCTTACAAGGCGGACTACGTCGCCGTATTTTTCTCCGAAGAACGCAAGCGCGCCTTTTTCAACGGCCTTCTTGTACGGCAACA
Organism: bacterium; assembly: GCA_004298725.1. Taxonomy (GTDB): domain Bacteria; phylum Desulfobacterota; class GWC2-55-46; order GWC2-55-46; family GWC2-55-46; genus SCQA01. Next base: position 567 of record SCQA01000068.1, on the reverse strand, counting down.
CTTCCGTGATTACTTCAATATCCGCCACCACCGCCCTGTTCGCGGCGTCCTCTATTTTTCTAATTTCATCGGGCTTTAGGGCCTCGAAGTGGTTAAAGTCGAACCTAAGCCCGCTTGCGTTCACAAGCGAACCCGCCTGCCGCACGTGCTCGCCAAGCGCTCTTCTAAGAGCAGAGTGCAGTATGTGCGTGGCCGTGTGGTTACGCGCCGTGGCAACCCTTGCTTCAATATCAGGAACAAGCTCCACGTGGTCGTCAACCCTTACCGTGCCGCTTGCGACTTTGCATATATGTACCGTAAGCCCTGCTGATTTTTTAGTAGCAAGAACGCTTACGCTGAAGTTTTTTGAGGATATCACGCCGCTGTCGCCGGCCTGCCCGCCGGACTCTCCGTAAAACGGAGTTTCTTCTATTATCAACTCCGCTGACTCGCCAACTGATACTGCTTCTACGCTTGCTCCATTTTTGATTATGCAAAGCACCTTCGAATCAGCAGACTGCATGTGGTAGCCTACGAAGTTTGTTTTAAGCCCATCGCTCGCAAGCGTTTTGTATATGTCGTCCCCTG
>SCQA01000067.1 GCA_004298725.1 bacterium | reverse complement strand
TCTTTAAAGTATATGATGACAGAACCTTGTCGCCACCCTTTCTTACGTTGTCAATAATCTCCCTGACAGCCTGCTCAACCGGAGACGCGCCATCGCAATTTCTTTTGTCAAGAAGCGCCAGAAAATCCGCAAACTCTTTATCTTTTGAACGTATTATTTTCATGAAAAATTACTTTGCCCTGCCTGCCACAGCTCTTGAAAGCCTGTCAACAAGGTCTTTGACCCTTTTCGGCTTTGTTTTGAGACTTGCTCTGTTGCATACGAGCCTTGAGGTTATGTTCATTACGTCTTCTACCTCCACAAGGCCGTTCTTTCTCAAGGTTTCGCCTGTCTGCACAAGGTCGATTATCCTCTCTGAAAGGCCGAGAAGCGGTGCAAGCTCTATTGAACCGTATAACTTGATTATTTCAACCTGTATGCCTTTTTCAAGAAAATGCCTTTGCGTGATGTTCGGGTATTTGGTTGCCACCCTTATGCATGTCCATCTACCCGGGTTATCGTCTTTTTTAAGTTCTTTCGGCTCGGCAACCATCATTCTGCATACGCCTATGCCGAGGTCAAGCGGCTCGTACAAGTCCCTTGCCTGCTCTACAAGCACGTCTTTTCCAGCCACTCCGAGGTCGGCCGCGCCGTATTCAACGTAAGTCGGCACGTCCTGGCTTCTTATTACCATAAAGCGCAGGCCTTCTTCCGGATTTTCAAATATCAGCCTTCTGTCGTCGTGCAAAAGCGCGCTGAAGTCCACTCCGGCGGCCTTAAAAAGGTCAACGGCCTCTCTTAATATTCTGCCCTTTGGCATGGCTATGGTTAGCACGTCTAACCCCTGAGACTTTTTTACGCGAGCGTCGCTCACTCTTTTATCCTCTCTATGTTAGCGCCAAGTTTTTTAAGTTTTTCCTCTATGCGCTCGTACCCTCTGTCAAGATGGTATATCCTCGATACTTCTGTTTTGCCTTCGGCAACCATACCCGCAAGTATAAGCGACGCGCTCGCGCGCAAATCAGTGGCCATAAGCGGCGCGCCGGAAAGGCCTTTTACGCCTCTTACCACGGCGGTTCTGCCGTCAATTGAGATATCCGCTCCCATGCGCTTTAACTCGCTTACGTGCATAAACCTGTTTTCAAATACCGTCTCTTTAACAACCGACAAACCCTTTGCGATTGTCATCATGGCCATAATCTGCGCCTGCATATCCGTAGGAAAACCCGGGTACGCCGCCGTCTTTATGTCAACGCTGTCAATAGGCCAATTGCCTATAACCCTTACCCCGCCATCTTCAGAGCGTATCTCCGCGCCTGCCTCGCGCAGTTTGCTTGAAAGAGCGTCAAGGTGCTCAAGGGGGCAGTCTTTAATAAGTACGTTGCCCCTTGTCATTGCGACCGCGGCCATGAAGGTTCCGGCTTCGATTCTATCAGGAATAGCCTTTATTTCAATCGGTTTTAATTCACTGACGCCTTCAATTGTAAGCGTGTCAGTGCCTATGCCGCGTATGAGCGCGCCCATTTTAACAAGCGCCTCGGCAAGGCAGGTTACTTCCGGCTCAAGCGCGGCGTTTTCTATGACGGTTTTGCCATCGGCGTACACGGCCGCAAGCATTAAGTTTTCAGTGCCGGTAACGCTTGGTATGTCAAGGTATATGTTTGCGCCTTTTAGCCTCTCGGCCGTCACGTTAACGTAGCCGTGCTCGACCGACACGCTCGCGCCCATCTTTATAAGGCCCTTCAAATGCAAATCAACAGGGCGCGCCCCTATGGCGCAACCGCCTGGAAGCGACACCCTCGCCTTTTTAAAGCGCGTAACAAGAGGGCCAAGAACGAGAATTGACGCGCGCATGGTTTTGACAAGATTATACGGCGCCTCCGTGCCGTTAATAGCCGAAGTCTTTATCTTTAATACGCCTGCCTTGTAATCGGCGGACACGTCCGCGCCAAGGTGCCTTAGAAGTGCATTGAAGGTGTCGATGTCGCGCAGGCGCGGGACATTAGTTATAGTCATGCAACCGTCAACCAAAAGAGACGACGCCATAAGCGGAAGAATGGCGTTTTTGGAACCACCGGTACGCACTTCGCCGGAGAGCCGGGCCCCGCCTTCTATTACGATTTTATCCATTAAAACATCCCTCTTAAGCCCCTGCGGCTATTATGCCGGCGTCATCGGAGCTTTTAAGGGCTTCCGTCTGGTAGTAGGCTATTATATTGTCAACAAGTTCGGCAAGGTCGCCCTCAAGAATTTCATTCAACCTGTACAGAGTAAGTCCTATTCTGTGGTCGGTAACACGGTTTTGCGGATAGTTGTAAGTGCGTATCTTCTCGCTCCTGTCGCCGGTGCCTACCTGAGTTTTCCGGTCAAGCGCTATTTTTTTCTGTTGCTCTTGAACCTTCATGTCGAGTATGCGAGATATAAGCACCTTAAAAGCCTTGGCGCGGTTTTTATGCTGGCTCTTCTCCTCCTGACAGGCCACTACCACGCCTGTGGGTATGTGCGTCATTCTAACGGCGGTTTCCACCTTATTCACGTTCTGCCCGCCGTGCCCGCCGGAGCGGTAAGTATCAACCCGTATGTCGTCCATGCGGACGTCAACCTCCACTTCATCGGCTTCAGGCATTACGGCTACGGTAACGGTAGAGGTATGCCTTCTGCCGGAGGCCTCGGTCTCGGGAACCCTCTGCACCCTGTGAACGCCGCTTTCAAATTTCAGCTTGGAGTAAGCGCCTTTTCCCTCTATGCTGGCAATTATTTCCTTCAAGCCGTTAAGACCGGTGGGGCTTGAACTTAATACTTCCACCTTCCATCTGTTAAGCTCGGCGTAGCGGGAATACATCCTGAAAAGCTCCGCCGCGAAAAGGGCGGATTCATCTCCGCCGGCTCCGGCCCTTATTTCTATGATAATGTTTTTGTCATCGTTAGGATCTTTAGGCAGAAGCATTATTTTAAGTTTCGCAAGCAGATCGTCCATCTTCTTTTGAAGAAGTGGCAGTTCCGCCTTCGCAAGCTCGCGGAGGTCTTCGTCCTTGCCTTCAAGCGCAAGCCTGTACTCGGCGAACTCAGCCTCCACGCCCCTGTATTCCCTGTACGCTTCAATCATGCCGCTAATAGCGGCATGTTCCTTGGCGTACTTCTGGTAAAGGGCTTGATCAGCCAAAGTGCCCGGGTCGGACAAAAGGACTGAAAGCTCGGCGTATCGCTTTTCTACGTTTGAAAGTCTGTCAAGAATCATAGGAGGTAATTGGAGCGCGGCTTATGCGGTTAATAAACCGGAAAGACGGCTTAAAGCGACTTGAATTTTTCCCTAATTTCCTTAGGCCTGCCGCACGTCATTTCGCCTTCACTGCAACCGCCACGGACGCAGGCCGGACCGGAGCTTTTGAATATAAAAGGCGCTTTTGCCTTTGCAAGGGCAAGCATCATAGAGGCCATCTCGCGTATTTCCCATTGCGCCCTCTCACAGCATCTGAGCATGAAAAAATGGGTGAGCTCGCGCGCGTTCATGGTGACGATTATCTTCGAGGCGGCGGCGTTAGGCAATATGTAGCGCGCGTCTTCCGCCGGCACGCCTTCGTCAACAAGCTCTTTGTAAAGAGCGCGTATGCGCCTGACAACGCCGTCAAAACGCTTTTTTCTTGAAAGATCGCTTGCTATGGAAGACGGAATAACGTATTCAAGCGCGTCGAATGTAACGTAGCGCTGGCTCTGTTGTGAATACGAGGCAAGCCTGTGGCGGACAAGCTGATGCGTAAGCGCCCTTGAAACCCCTTCTATGCCGAAGGTAAAAGACGCGTGCTCTAAAACAGAGAGGTGCCCCATCTTTAGAATCTTCGACAGGAACCTCTCTATGTTAATGCCTTTAACCTTTGTTTCAAGCTCCGCTACGGCTGAGTCTGAATAACAAAGCCTTGCGGCCAATGCAATGGTCTTTTCAGGCTCAGGCGTGAAGTTAAGTAGTGTCACCAGCACGGGACGCTCCTAAAGGCAAGTTTGGAGCCGCTATTAAAATATTCCGTCGTTTAAGCCTTGGCTGTTTTAACGGCGTACCTTTTTCTGAATTTCTCTATCTTACCGGCTGTGTCCATGAGCTTTTGCTTGCCGGTGAAGAACGGATGGCAACCGGAGCAGACTTCAACAGATATTTCCTTCTGCGTGGAGCGTGTCATTACGATGTTGCCGCACGCACAATGGACCTTGGCTGTTTCGTATTCAGGATGAATGCCTTGCTTCATGAAAAAATACCCCCAAATGATTTTCGCCGTTGTTATTCATATAACACGGCTGACAATAATTACATATAATAACAACTATATGTATGATTCGCAAGTTTTTTTTCGCCGCGCAAAGAAACACGGCTTGCGCTGTCAAATATGGCTTAAAAAACAGCTTAAAGCGTCTACCGGCGTAAACTTGCGACGCTTAGCTTTTTTTCAAACCAAAATAAGCTATATTTCTGTTATAATACGGATATGCCTGATAATACGTTAAAGAAAAACCATCAGCCCGCGGACGAAACCACCCGCAGGCTTTTGCACCTTGCCACGTTCAATGAAATAGGCAAGGCGCTCACTTCTTCCATCAACATTAAAGAAATCCTAAATATCGTCATGGAGAAGATAAGCATTCTTCTTCAGCCTAAAAACTGGTCGCTCCTGCTGTTGGACGAAGATACCGACGAGCTTCGTTTCGAAATAGCCATAGGCGACGGCGCGGATAAGATCAAGAAGCTCCGCCTTAAAATCGGCGAAGGCGTGGCCGGATGGGTCGCAAGAGAAAAACAACCGCTTCTCGTGCCGGACACGTCTAAAGACCCGAGATTCTCAAAAAAAGCCGATGAGATGTCCAAATTCTCCACGCGCTCCATTATTTGCGTGCCGCTTATAACGCGCGGCAAATGCCTTGGCGTAATAGAACTTATAAACAAAGTCGAAGACGGAGCCTTCGGGCCGGAAGACCTCGTACTGCTGACCACAATGGCCGATTACACGGCCATAGCCATTGAAAACGCGCGTTTCTTGGCCAAAATTCAAGAGCTTACGATAACCGACGACCTTACAAAACTTTACAACCAGCGTTTTCTGCAAAGCAGACTCGAGTATGAACTTGAGCGCGCGCGCAGGTTTAATTACTCGCTCTCGCTGATATTTCTTGACCTTGACCATTTCAAAAAAATAAACGACACGTACGGACACTTAAGCGGCAGTAAACTTCTTAAGGAAGTCTCCAAGATAATATCCGCCTTAATACGCACAACCGACATGGCATGCAGATACGGCGGTGACGAATTTCTTATACTTCTGCCTGAAACAAGCAAGAAAAACGCCGCCTTGATTGCCGAAAAACTGAGAACGTCAATAAGCGAACATATTTTTTTGACCGAAGAGGGCATAAACGCCGTGCTGTCTGGCAGCTTCGGAGTAGCCTCATTCCCGTCAGACGCGCACAACAAAAACGAACTTATCCAAAAGGCCGACCACGCCATGTACAGGGTAAAGAACACCACGCGCAACGCGGTGCAGAGCGCCTGACAATTATCGCATAACTCGGAGGTATGATAATGAAAAGACTTTTTGCGGCTATAGCCGTTACAGCCGCGCTTGCAGGATGCGCCGTTGTAAGCTCGAAAAACGAAGGCGTTAAAATAGAAAAGGAAAAAGTACTTGCCATAAAACCAGGCGAAACCACGCGGGGCGAAATAATAACGTCCTTCGGCGACCCGGCTGAAACCGAACCTGACAACGAAGGCGAACGCCTAAAATACATCTTCAAAGAAAAACAAGTGCGCGAATTTATAGGCGGAGTGATTATTGACGAAGCTTTAGGCTCCACCACCACAACCACGCTTGAAATTATTATTAAAGACGGGAAAGTTGACTCGTTTAAATTCAAAACTGTAGAACATTAAAAAACAGCGGTAAGTGGATAGTTATTAGAGGCCGCGTTGTTTTTTCGTAAATCAGGCCTCATGCCTGTGAAATCCAAAAAGTTAGCATGGCAACCGTTATATTCTACTAATTCTAACGGTGGTCAATATATACTTGCACATCATTTTGTGTGACAACTGGCGCAACCTTTTTCTCCCTTTTTACGCATTTTTAATTCTCCCATCCGAATAAAGCCGTATGACGCGCTCGGCTTGAGCGAGAAGGCCTCCGATTAAATCAACGCCAACATCAAAAATGGCAGGGGTGCGGTTAGAAACAAATGCCTGGTGGCACTCATCGCTTCCAGCATAGATAAGGACGATAATCATAGAATAAAACGCCCAACGCCAACCTCTTATCTCAGTTGAATTACGGCGAAAAGCGCGAAATAGCAAAAAACCGAGGATAAAATATTCAAAAATATGCGCGCATTTCCGGATTACCTCATGCGCCATATCTAATTCCTGCGGAGAAATCCCCGGCACAAGAAAACGCAGTACCGGCTCAATTATCAAAGATGTATTTTGCGCGGAACCTATGCCCGTTGACATCCAAAAAATAAAACCCATCCACAAAATTACCGGAAGCCAAAATTTTATATTTTGTTTTAAATCCATTTTAGTTTTATTATTGTGACGGAAAATCAGCGTGTAAAAGAATCCAATATAACCAAATATACCCGCCCAGCCTCTTTTTCTTTCAATACCGAGCGATAAATTGAATTTTATAATGGACACGTTCTTTTTTCAAGTTGCTAAAAAACCCGGCCACGGTATTGCCATTACCGGTCATCTGCAACTTATGCTCAGCGCAACGCATAGTCTTTATAAAGCCACGACGTAAAACCAAAGCTAAAAATACCGAACCCGTCCGATCAAATCGGACGGGTTCGGTATTTTTATAACTTAGGTTTACTTGTCAGCTTTAAGCAAGGCTTTTTATGTGTTTTAACAAGACTAAATTATTATTCCGCCGGCAACAGGGTATCCGGCGTGTTCAAGGACAAACCAACCTATTACAAAAACATCACAACCCCAAAAACACCTGAGCAGTCTTTTACAGTTTTCTGCCGCGCACGGTAGCTCTAATCTTTTTTTCTTTCAACAATCTTAGCCGTTACAATGCCAATGGCGTAAAGCACTATCAGCGGCGCGGCCATTAGAAGCTGGTTAAAAAAATCCGGCGTAGGCGTAAGCACGGCGGCAACGATAAAGATTATGACAATGGCATAGCGCCACCAAGACAGGAATTTTTTAGCAGTTACAAGGCCGAAACGCGCGAGAACCATCATGGCAAGCGGCAGTTGGAATGTCATGCCAAAAGCGATGAGGAGCTTGGTTGAGAGCGAGAAATAGTCGCTCATGGAGAGCATCGGCTTTAAGCCGTCGGTGGCAAAACTTAGAAGATAAATAAACCCGAAAGGTAAAACAACGTAATAGGCAAAGAGCACTCCCGTTATAAAAAGCACGGTAGATGAAAAAACAATGCCGAGAAACCATGCCTTCTCTTTTAATTGAAGCGCCGGGGCCACAAACGCCCATATTTGATAAAATATCACCGGACTTGCCAGCACTAACCCGCCGAAAAAACCCACCTTCATATAAATGAAAAACGGCTCGACCACTCCGGTAAATACAAGGTACTCCTGCCCTTTTGGCATAGCCGGCAAAAGCGGTTTTGTGAGAACGGCATACAGCCAATCGGAATAATAATAAGCTACGGCAAAACCAATTGCCACGGCTATTGAGGAGCGGATAAGGCGTTTACGCAGTTCAATCAGATGGCCTATAAAACGGCTTTCATTGTCAATATCAGGCATATTCAGGAACTCTTTTTGTCGTCGCCTGAGGAGGAAGAGGCAGTTGTGTTTTTGCCGTCTATAGCGGGCGGATTAGCGGGCTTTAAAGCTTCAGCTTTAACGTCAATAACTTTAAGGTCAACAACGCTTAAAATCTCAGACTTTATTGCGTCCACCTTTGGAATATCAACCTCTGAGATAGCCCTTTTTAATTCATTGCCCGTTTTTCTCGCGTCACGCAGGGTCTTTGCCGCCGCTCGGGCTACCTCAGGCAGTTTTTCAGGGCTTATGAATATAAGCGCCACAATAACTATTAGTACAAGCTCGGTAAGCCCTATGCCGAACATCTTCTTTGAGACCTCGTTTTGAAAGGCAAAATAAAAAAAACAGCTTTAAAAGCCGCTGATAGCGCCATGAATTCCACTGGAATTCCATTTAGTATACTTGCCGCGTGACGGCGCGTACAGACAGGCAGCTATCATTTCACCAAGTACCGCGGAAACTACGCAATCAGACGCCGGCAATTTACTTCGGAGGCGGTATTACAAGCATCGGACAACCGGCTTTTCTCATGACGCGCTCGGTGGTGGAGCCGAATAAAAACTTATCAACCCCTCCCCTTCCTGACGCGCCTATGACTATCAAATCGGCGCCGCTGTCTTTGAAAATTTTGAGTATTGCCTTATACGGCACGCCTACGGCAACGGACTGCTCCAAGTTTTTATAACCTTTAAAAAACTTGACGCAAAAAGCCTTCAGCATATCCGTTGCCGCTTTTTCCATTTCCGCGTCAAGTATCTCGTATGAAAGGTGCGGTACGTAAAATCCGGCAGGTTCGCTTGATACGTCAACAATATGGAGAACATGAAGCGTTGCCCTGTTCTGCCGTGCTACCATAAAAGCGTAACGGGCCGCGTTCTCTGAAGACGGGCTGAAGTCAGTCGGAAAGATAATTCTGCCAAACGTCCTGCCGGTATTTTTAACTGCCATAAGAGAGTCACCTCCGTTGGATTATCAATATCTATCTGCTATACAAGAGGTATCACAACAGGCACAAATGTTTCAACAGAATTCGATTTGGCCGGTATAAGCGGCTTATCATTGCGTGTTGCTTATGTACCATGCGTTTTGTCCATGCCAGTGAATTGACACGGCGCTTGCCTATGATACCATTACGGTAATATTCCGGTATCCGGGTAATGGAGGGTTTATGGAAAGAAAAGGCGTTGTTACCATGAAGGGCGCGAAGGTGACGCTTGAGGGAGCTGAATTAAAGATAGGGCAAAAAGCGCCGGACTTCTCTGTGATTGACGGCTCTTTAAAACAAACGGGCCTGAAAGACTTCAGCGGCAAAATACTGCTTATCAGCGTAACTCCTTCCCTTGACACGCCGGTGTGCGACAGGCAGGCCCGCAAATTCAACGAAGAGGCCGCAAAGCTTAACCCCAACATAGAGGTGCTTAACATCAGCATGGACCTGCCGTTTGCCGCGCAAAGGTTTTGCGCGTCCGCTGGCATTGACAAGGTAAAAACTCTTTCAGACCACAGAGACGCTTCTTTTGGAACGGCTTATGGAGTGCTTATAAAAGAGCTTCGGCTTCTTGCGCGCGCCATATTCGTAATCGGAGCGGACGGCATAATTCGGCACGTGGAAATTGTTCCTGAAATAACCGGAAGCGTTGACTTTGACAAGGCGCTTAACACGGCAAAAAGCCTCACTGCCAAATAAGGCGCAGTTTATTTTTTTTGCGGATTCGCTTGAGCAAAACTTAATGGCGTGCTATGCCCACCCACTGTTCGTATTCATTCTATAAGTTGACTGTGCCGTCAGCCGGAGATACAACCGGAAGTACCAGAAGGGCAAACTGGCAAGCAAACCGGCGCGACCGGTAAAGATGAATCCGAACAGGGATAGCTAACTCCTGACTGCACGCATAATCCCGCTCAGATTTCGGATAATATTGCCTCAATTAAAATCAGTAATAACCCGTAGGTTGAGTTAGCGTAGCGTAACGCAATGCTTACATGGTGACGATTAAAGACAACAAAAAGACCCAATATTTTTCAGCAACCCGTCAGTTCCTGTCCCTGAAATCTTCGCTGTCAAGCAGTGCCTCAACCACTAACGGATCGAACTGGGTGTTGCCGCACTTGGCTATTTCCTGCTTGGCGACGTCAAAACTCAAGGCGTGCCGGTACGGCCTTGTCGTGGTCATGGCGTCAAAGGTGTCCGCCACGCTGAATATTCGCGCTGTCATGGGTATTTCATCTTTATGAAAACCATTCGGGTAGCCGTCTCCATCCCACCTCTCATGGTGGTAAAGCACTATCGCTTTTTCAGACTCGAAAAGATTTAAAGGCCGCAGTATTTCCTCGCCCCTTGTAACATGCGACTTCATAAGGGCGTTTTCTTCGTCCGTAAGAGAGCCTCTTTTAAGAAGTATGTCGTCCCTTACGCCTATCTTGCCTATGTCGTGAAGCGGCCCCGCGAATAGTATGGAATCCGTAACCTCTTGCAAACAGCCCATAGTGCGCGCGAGTGCGACGGCGTATTCCGTAACGCGGTGCGAGTGGTCTTTGGTGTAAGTGTCTCTTGCGTCAATGGCGTTTATGAGAGAGCTTATTACGCCTATTATGCTTGAAAAAATATTTTCCGTAAGCGCGTGGTTCGCCAATTTAAGCGACGCCTTAGTCGTCAGGCTTAACAGTAACGCGGACGCGTCAGTGGTAAGCGACATCCTGCCCTCACTGCCCGCGACACCGAGAACGACCATAACCTCCCTGTTTATAATAAGCGGCACAAGCGTCATTAAATTATGCCTGTTGGTTCCTTCGCGCGTATATCCGCTTAAAATACGCGAAACTTCATCAGCGCCGGCGCTTAATTTAAGCTGGCTTCTGCCCTCTATAACGCTTTTAAAAGGCTCAATTTGCGCGGAAAAGCGCTTGCCTATAATGTCCAAACCTTCATAACCGGCGGTAGCATGCACGACAAGCTCTTTGCTTCCGTGTTCGACGAGCATAACAAGCGACTTTTCCCCGTTTGTGATGGTCTTAGCAAGCTCCATTGTGCCGTTGAATATCGCGTCTTTTTCCTCGGCATTGTCAAGCGTGTCGGATATCGCCTTTAAAACAGAGAGTTCTTTTATCTTATCCTCAAGCCTGAATTTAACCCGCCCACCGATTTCATCGGACATGAACGGATAAGGCGCGTTTTCCAAATTATATGCCTTTGCCTTAGTGACAGCACGCTCAACCGCGCTTACAAGCTCGTCAAACTCAAAAGGCTTTGTGAGGAAGTCGATCGCGCCGTTCTTCATGGCGTCAACGGCAATGTTTATGGAAGGATGCCCTGTAATCATTACAACTGGCACAAAAGGCGCGATGTCCCGCGCCAATTTAAGAAATTCCGTGCCGCTTATACCAGGCATATTTATATCAACGACAATCGCCGAATAGATAGAGCGATTAACCGCAAGATCATCAAGCGCTTTTGCAGGGTCTAAAAAAACGCTTGCCTTCCACCCTTTTTTCTTGAATAAATTGCCAAACGCGTCGCAAATATTTTCATCGTCATCGACAAGCATTATCAAAAGCCCGTCTAACAACGCCTCGCTCCTAATCAATGTTCATCTCCATATTGGATATAAGTTTAAAATAAGCAATGCTACGTTAATAAATTTCAATTACTAAAGCAAGCTTGAATTTTAAAATTAATATAAATTCACAGTTAAAGAACAAAGATAACACATTAAAGACTTTTGTTTTTGTAAATGCGGTGTCGCATAATCACATAAAACTCTCTATTTTGAGATAATCAACAGCGGTCAATCGAAAAAACACATGATATCGGCGCACCAGCAAAGAAGTGCAAGAAAAAAGCTTAAGAAACGTCTTTATGTTTTTTTAAGACTTTAAGCTCGTCTTTTGCTCTTTTCAATTCATCGGTAAGATCTCTGTTTTTCGTCTCAAGGGTTCTTCTGTCGCAGGCATTTTTTATTAGTATCATAAATTCATCAAGCCTGAAAGGCTTGGCAATGAAGTCATACGCGCCGGCCTCTATGGCCTTGACCGCGGTTTCTATTGTAGCGTAGGCAGTCATGATGATTACCAGAACGCCGCTGTCAAGCTCCTTGACCTTTTTAAGAAGCGTCATGCCGTCCATGCCGGGCATCATCAAATCGCACACGACAATATCAAAACGCGAGGTCTTCAACCTGTCAAGCGCTTCAGCGCCGCTTCTGACAACCACCGTTTTATAAGGCCAGTGCATTGAAGCTTCGGTAAAAACCTCTCTAAGATTTACGTCGTCGTCAATTATAAGTATGTTGTGATTAACAGCGGTATTATCCAAAGCTACCCTCAGGTTACGGGTTTATTCTTACGCTTTTATAAAACTCTCGGCAAAAAAAATTGCGATGTGTCTTTTTTTCCTGCCTTGCGGCTGGGTTTGCCCTGCCTTAGCATTAAGATGGAAAAACACTGACCTATTTGCGGCCAATAGCGCACAAGCGGATGATAAATTGCCGCTGTCAAATCCATCTTTAAAGCCTATTACCGCATCGCGGCTAACCATATGACAATATATCGTCAGCAAGGGGCGAAGCTTTAACAATATTTTTACTTTTAGAATTTTTGAAGAACTTAACACAAAACTGATCCTAAGCTACGTATCTGTAGCGGACAAAACAGAGTTCAAAAAACAACTCATTCTATCTGCGTCAATTCACACAGATATTTAACTTAAGATTATGTCTCGTTATTTAATCGCAACATATCGTAATTTAAATGTTTTTATAGAACATATACACAGCAACCCGTTTATTGCGCATGCGCGCAAACTACGTCAATACCACCGATGTTATAACGGTTTGCTTTTCTGAAATATAAAAAAGGGCAGTTTTATGTCATACCCGGGACTGTGTTCGGCAACCATCCGAACAATGCGCTATTCTTGGGATAGTGAAGCGTTTCATATCGCTCGCCCCCCTTTGTGTTGTGCCGTTTAACCTACGATTATATTTTAGCACGAATCGAAAAAAATGCATTGTTAGTTAAACAAATTTACTCTCAACCCAGCGCCTTAAAAGCCGCCATGGTCTTGAGCGAATTCTTTTATAAACCCAATTATAAAAAGACTGAACGCTCTCCTCGCCTCGTATTACGCTAAAATATTTAAGCATCATGGCAGGCTCGTTTTCAAGTATCTTGTACCAAAGCCTCGGGTGGTTATATACGAGGTTCGACACCTTTTCAGCGGCGCTGAACTCAGGGAAAAGGTCGTTTTCAAGCCATGCCTGATAAGGCATTAAATTAGCGCTGTCTGAATGCAATGCTTGAGTAATGGTATCAGCGGCGACGGTTGCCGTTTTCATGGCAAAATATATGCCCTCGCCAAGAAAAGGGTCAACAAGACGTCCGCTGTCTCCCGCAAGAAGCGCCCTGCCTTTTACCACGCTTTTGACTGACGACGAATAAACAGGCACGGTCCAGCCGGCGGTATCTTCAACCTTCAAGCCGCTTGTAAGCTCATGCGTTGAAATTAATTCATTGAAGGATTTTTTTATACTGCCGCTGTTTTTTGACAAATCTCCGGCTACGCCTATTGACAGGAAGTTTTTCTTGGGGAACATCCATCCGTAACCGAACGGTACCGTGCCGAAATCTATGAAAAGCCTGCCGTCCATACCGCAAAGCGCGCTATTGTCATACGGCAGTTCAGCGGTTATGGAAACGGCGCACTCCTTGACGGTCATACCGAAGTGTTCTCTGCCTATTACGCCGCCGGCGCCGTCCGCGCCTATTAGAAATTTAGAGGAAAATGTCCTGCCGTCGGAGGTGCTTACGTCAACGTGTCCGCCCTTATCAACGAAGCCCGTTATACGCGTGCCTTCAACAACCTCGGCGCCGGCCTCCATGGCTTTATTCAGAAGAAAAGCGTCAAAGGTGTCACGCATGACGTTATAGCCAACGGGCTTGTCAGCGGTAATGTCAAGCTTTCTGCCGGAGCGATAGGTGAAGTACGCGCCTTTTACCGTGAACTCAACGCACGGAGAGATATCAAAATCAATAAGACCGTCAATTTTAGCGGATATACACCCGCCGCATGACTTATACCGCGGGAACTTTTCCTTGTCAAAGGAGAGCACCTTAAAGCCGCTTTTAGCAAGGCGATACGCCGCTGTCGAACCTGCCGGGCCAAGCCCGGCGATGATAACGTCATGCATCTCGTCTACTCAGTCTCCTTCTCAACGCTGTATTCAATTTGACCGCACCAGAAACCTGTTTTTGTGAGCGATTCGCTCTCCCACCTTAAAAGCTTCAGGTGCCCCTTTTCCATTTCAAACAGCTTTGTAAGCACGACCTTCTCCTGCGGGCTTGACGCTTGTTTAAGAAGATTTCCGTAGAACTCTACGGCTCTTTCTTCCGACTCGATGGCTATATTAACCGCATTGATGTCCGTCTGGTTCTTTTTAAGGCGTATGGTCAGCTCGCTCTCTTTTTGAAAGATAGACAACCCCGCGTTAGTATTTGGAGCGCCGTTTTTCAGGGCTGTTTCATAACTCAGCCAACCGTGCCCAGCCTTCACTGACTCCGCTATAGTCTTAACAACGCTTATATGCTCCAGCTCTTCATCGGCAAGATGGTTAAATACATTTTTACCCTTGCCGTCGGACACCATGGCCGCGACAAATTTGTAAAAAAAATAACCTGCTATTTCGGTATTGTGGGCAAGGGTTAAGGCGTCAATTACGCTGAGGGTTTCTTTATCAGCCATTTTGCCTCCGTTTCAGGTTATTTATGTTTTTACGCTTTCGTAGCGCGACGCTTCAGTCTCGCGTTTGTTAACGACAGCGAGACAACCGCCTCGCACTACACAGCCTTCCCCCAAAAAGGGAATTGATATCACAAAAAAGGGATTGATACACCTCAATGCGGGAAGGAGTAAAACTTCAAACTATCTTCTGCCTGTGTCAGTCCTTCCGGCCTTGCCTATTTCGTGCCTTTTCTCAAGCGCTTCGCCCCTTATTTTTTCTTCGCATGTGTGGCATATGGCCGTATCAGAAGGCCGCGCGCATACGGAGCAGACGTGCTTCTTGGCTTTATCGTCCTGTTTCTTGTCGTCGGGCATTGTTGCCTCCTGTTTTTTATTGTTTACGACGAACTAAAGATACCTGCTCATCTCTTTAAAAGAAAAACCTTTAAGCGCGGGATTATCAAGCCCTTTGTGTTGAATCATCACCTTAAAGGTATCTCCGGCGCCGCCCGGCGTTATAAGCTCGGCAAGGCGCTGATTGCTCTTTATCTTATCGTAAGCGTCAAACCCGAATGAAGTAACTTCCTGTAGTTCATTCAATACGCCAAGTCCGAGAAGAAAATTCTTCTGCGTAGTAAAGCCGGTAAGCTCCAGCCCCGCCTTTTTCCCGGCGTTTGCGAGCGATGTAAAATCAACGTGCGTGGTTATGTCCTGAGCGCCTATGTTCAAATACGGATTGGAATTTAACGTATGCCTGTAGTGGCACATAAGGCTCCCATCCATTCTTTCCGGCGAGTACAGCTCACGCGCCGGCAAACCATAGTCAACCGTTACCACAAAACCCTTTTCAAAACGCCTTGCGACGTCACTAATCCACTTGACGGCATTAAGGTTTATTTCCATTACCATGCCTTCAAAAGGCCCAATTCCGGCATTATCAAGATACCGGCTTAGGCCGTCAGTTGAAGGCGAGTCTTCCACGTTAATAAAGTCGTTGCCGTCAAAAGCCGTGAATACTTCTTTTAGAACGCCGTTTCTCCAAACTACCCTATGCGCCGGAAAACTATCAATTAATTCATTTGATAGAACGCATACCGCGCCTGAAGTTTTAACTTCATCTATTGACGCGTACCACGATACCTTTTCTGATGTTTCCAGTCTAAGGAATTGATTTTTCTCAATAAGCCGAATAGTAACCGCGTTGTAAAATTCCGGCCAACTCTCTTTAAAAGCATCCAGCATACCCTTTGAAAGCAAACCTCTACCTGCTCCCGCCTCGATAACGTCAAATGATGACGGCTCTCCGCACGCCTGCCAAATTTCATGTATTTGCTTACTAAGCAGTTTTGCGAAAAAAGGGCTTATATCCGTGTTGGTTATGTAGTCCCCTCCGCCTCCCCACGGCCCCGCGCCATCGCCTGTTTTAGAGGTATAATAACCGCCATCTACCCAATAAAGGGCTATCTCCATGAACTCAGCAAGCGTAACGCGCCCGCGTTCTTTTATTCGCCTTATTATTTCCTCTTCCGGCGCGCCGCGTTTACCGTGCAACTTTGGTGTCATGAGCAACTATTCCGTTACCTCTACAAAAGCCTCGCTCGGCGCGTCGCAAAGCGGGCATGAGTCCGGCGGATGTTCGCCTACATGAATATAACCGCACTCGATGCAACGCCATTTTTTCTTCATGCGTTACTTCTTCCTTATACCGAGGGTCGTTTCCCATGTGTCGGCGTGGCCCTCTTCCTGCGTCAAAATCTCTTCGAGCATAAGCCTTGTGGTTGAATCGCCAAGCTCGGCGCATAGTTTTATATGAGCTTTATAACGCTCTATTGCT
>SCQA01000066.1 GCA_004298725.1 bacterium | reverse complement strand
TCCGTCCGGCTATGAAGAGCGGCGAAAGAATGCGGTATCTGCGGACTATTAAAAGAGTTACTATAAGGAGAGTCTGATAAATTTCTTTTTCTCTCCTCTCCCATTTATACACGTAGTGGTATTGCGGGATATCAATCCCCTTCTTGGGGGAGGTTGGGTAACGGTGAGGAAAAAAACAGTTAACGATTATAGGAAAAAACATAGTAGAACTAATACCAGAGATTTTTTGATTGCGGAAAAGAATTAATCAGAGATTCTATACATAAAATCAAGTTTTGGAGATGCCTTCATGAAACGTTACGGCGCGGTTGTTTTAGTCATGCTGTTATTTTTAGCATTGGGCGCGCCCGTAAGGACAAGCTCTGCGGAGGATCGTCTTGACCGCATTGAACTTGAATTGAAGGAAATAAAAAAAGAGAATGAAGGCCTCAAAAAGCGCCTTGAAGATATAGAGGTTGACCAAGAAGATACAAAGCAGGGCTATTCCACCATTTCAAAGCTTGTTGACGTAAGCGGCTATGCCGACGCGGAGCTTAATTTTACAAACCAGACCGGCGAGGTCAGCAGGTTCAGAATACGCCATTTAAGTCTCTTTTTCAGCAAGGATATTGAAAAAGAGTGGAAGTTTTTCAGTGAAATAGAGTATCAGGACGCGCCTTTAATCGAGGCCAACCCCAAAACTGACACTGTAAACAGGGCGCAGGGCCTGATATTCGTCGAGCAGATGTATATTCAGTACCGTCCGGTGATTGACCTTGATTTGCGGTTCGGCAGGTTTTTAACGCCCGTGGGCATTTGGTCGTTTTACCGGTATCCGCCGTATGTGCCGACGCAGACGTATCCGTTGTTTTATAAGGTCGTATTCCCTGAGGTTTCGGACGGCATTCAGTTAAGAAAGTCGTTCGCGGCGTTTAAATCAATTATAGACACGCACTTGTATGTGTCAAACGGAGCCGGAACCCCGGGTTACGGAGACCGTAACGAAGGCAAGGCCTTGGGCGGCAGGGTGAATTACGCGACCGACCTTGTTCGCGGCCTTGAGTTCGGCGGTTCTTTCTTCGGCGAGAGGGACCACACAAGCACGTTAAGGCACAGCTACGGCGCGCACCTGTTGCTTACGCGCTCCATCTTCAAATTTCAAAATGAGTTTACCGCGCGGCACAATCATCCGGTAAACGGCACCGGAGATTTTTATGACATGGGCTTTTATTCGCAGTTAAGCGGCGAGTTCGGCAAGTGGGTTTTGGCCGGAAGGTACGATTGGTACACAAAAGACGACAGAGGCTCTGATACCGACCATTGGCGCTATACCGGCGCGGTAAATTATCACTTCGCGTACAGCGTGCTTGGCAAGATGGAGTTTAATAGAAACATGTATAACAGCCCGAATATAAGAGATTACGACGAGCTTATCTTTTCAATAGTAGTTGCCATAGGCGACCTTTAAGCAGGTTGCCGCGGTGCTTTCGAGTAGTTCAAGGTTTATTTGCGATTGACGATAGGGTGTAACGGGAGAAGCTGCAAAATGCCGCTAAATCATTTAAGCAGGTTTATAAACGGAATATGCGCGATTTGTTTCTTCGTGCTTATTTTGTCTTCTTCGTGCTTTGCGGGCGACATTATCGCCGTAATTGTAAACAAGGGCAACTCCGTTGACTTCCTCTCCGAGAGCGACATAAGAAGAATATACACCAACAACATGCTTGAGTGGGCTGACGGCGCTCCGATAACAATATACGACCTATCGTTGCAAGACAATTTGCGGGCCGGGTTCTCTGAAAAGATACTTGGCAAGCCGCCGTATCAGGTTGCCGAGGAGTGGGCGCATCTTAAAATAAACAATCAGGCGAAGAACCCTCCGGTGACGGTAAAGAGCCAGACTATTGTCATCAGAAAAGTTTCATTGGAAAGAGGCGCCATAGGTTACGTGTCCGCCGGCGCGGTCAAGGATAATCCCGCCGTTAAAATAGTCAGGACAATACAGTAAGCCGCTGGCGCATCCTGCCCTTGTATTTTAGCACCGGTAGCTTTAAAAATTCTTGTGCCGTCAGGATTTGGCTATCCCTGTTTGGATTTCTCCTGACGGCACAATAAGAAACCATAGCGCGAGACTCGCGCCGGCTTGTATTTTTGATTAGTCTCGCTTGCTGTAATCAAGGCAGGGTGTTTCAAAATAGCGAGGCCACAGCCTCGCGCTACGTTCATTGATCATTGATTTTTCTTCCTCCCCCTTCTTGGGATATCAATCCCCTTCTTGGGATATCAATCCCCTTCTTGGGATATCAATCCCCTTCTTGGGAGAGGGTGGGGCGGGGGTGGATATAGCTCTTTTTATCGAACGTTGCCAACAGTGTTCTGAAATAGCCGTAGAGCGGGCACAGCTCGCCAAAATACCGGCTGTCTTATACAATAAACAGAGGGAGTTGCCCGTTGTTTCCTGTTAATTAAAAAAAGGTTTAGCCGCTCTATCGCGGTTAAACCTTTTTTTATTTTTTAAGTATCGGAATATGCGCTTGTGCGGCAGTTATTCTCTGGTCTCTCCAACCGGCCTTACAAATGTGAATTTAAACGGCTCGGCAACAAGTTTTTTTGCCGTCAGGCCGACAGAGCCTGTAGGTATTGAAAACGGAAGGGCCACGACAAAAACGACGGAGCCCGCTACGATGGATATTATCCCAAGCGGCCTTACAACCACGATGTCAACGGCTATTGCGATGGCTGAAGGGTCGGGCTTTTCCTCGGCAAGGGCGGGCATAGGCACTGCTATCGCTACAAGCAGAAAGAAT
>SCQA01000065.1 GCA_004298725.1 bacterium | reverse complement strand
CGCGGAAGTTTTGCCCGTCCGACGGCCTTGCCGAGGTTGTGCTTATCGGCAGAAGCAACGTAGGCAAGTCGTCTCTTATCAACACGATATTATGCAGAAAGGGGCTTGCGAAGACAAGCTCCACCCCGGGCAAGACGCGCACGATAAACTTCTACCGTATAAACGAAGAGTTCTATATCGTTGATTTGCCCGGCTTCGGTTACGCCGAGGCGCCCAAAAGCGTCCAGCGTTCGTGGGAAAAGATGATACGGCAGTATCTTGAAGAAAGAAGCGCCATCAGGTGCGCTATGGTGGTGCTTGACGCGAGACGCGACCTTGGCGAGACGGAAGAGGCTCTTTATAAGTGGCTTTACAGCTATGGTCTGAACGTAGTTACCGTATTTACCAAGATTGACAAGCTGTCAAACAACCAGCTCGCTTCAAGGGCGGCTATATTCAAAAAAGCGCTTAAATTAGGAACTCCGGCTTTTTTTTCGGCAGTTACAGGCGCGGGAAAAGACGACCTTCTTAAGAGGATAAGCCGCGCAATTCACGGCCATGACACCGAGCGCGCGCTAATACCTGTAAATGACGGCAATTGACATAACCGGCCTTGCCTACGGCGGGCGAGGAATAGGCAGGCTTGGCAACAAGGTTGTCTTTGTGCCGTTTACGGCTCCTGGCGACAAGGCCGTTATAAAGATAATAAACGAAAAAAAAGGTTATGCCGAGGCTCGGCTTGTTGAAGTGGCGTCGCCCTCTTCGGCAAGGGTCGCCCCGCGTTGCGTGTATTTCGGAGAGTGCGGCGGTTGCGCGTGGCAACATATTGAATACTCCGAGCAGGTCGCTTGGAAGCAGAAGATATTGGAAGAGACGATAGAGCGCCTTGGCCGGATAAAAGAGATTGAATTTGACGCGCCTGTGCCTTCGCCGGAGCAATATTTTTACCGCCGGAGGGCGCGTTTTCAGCTGAAGGGTAGAAGCTGGGGGTTTTTTGGTCATTCTACGCATAAAATTATTGATATAAATTCATGCCCTGTGCTGGAGCGTCCTCTTGAAAAGGCTTTCGTTGCCGTTAAAAGTTTTATTTTAGGCGAGAACGCGAAAATTCAGTCGGAACTTCCGCTGTACTCCGTGGAACTTGCGCTAAGCAGTGACGGGCGCGTGACGGCCGTGTTTCATTGTTTCAAGGCGCCGCATTTCACGTGGGAGAGGCTTTTAGAAGAAGTTGACTGTATTAAAGGCGTCGAGGTACGCGTTGACCCGCTTAAAACGTGCGCCGGCAGGGTTATTAAGTCGCTTGGCGACACGCAGATAGCCTATGAAACGTGCGGCATTAAACTTAGAACACATGGCGCGTCTTTTACGCAGGCGAATACGGGTTTAAACAGCGCCCTTGTGAATAAGGCAATCGAGTTGGCCGGGTTGAAACCCGGCGACAGAGTTGTTGATCTTTTCGCCGGGTGCGGAAATATCACGCTTACGGCGGCCAAGGTTGCCGGTTCAGCCATAGGGGTTGAGTTTGATCGCGCGGCAGTAGAAAGCGCGAGGCAAAACGCGCTTTTAAGCGGTTTGCCGTTTGTCAAGTTTGTCCGCGCGGACTCGGCGGTGTGGCTTAAAGCCCTTGAAAAGAAAAGCGTTGATGTGGTAATATTAGACCCTCCACGCGGCGGTGATATGGAAACGGCAAAGGCGCTGGCATGTTTGCGCCCA
Source organism: bacterium (assembly GCA_004298725.1). Taxonomy (GTDB): domain Bacteria; phylum Desulfobacterota; class GWC2-55-46; order GWC2-55-46; family GWC2-55-46; genus SCQA01. Next base: position 282 of record SCQA01000065.1, on the reverse strand, counting down.
AGTAGAATAGCTTATGTGTCATGCTCTCCGCCGACGCTCGCAAGGGACATATCCGAGCTTGTTGCGTCCGGTTACGGCAATGTGCGCGCGGTTCTTTTTGATATGTTCCCTCAGACATTTCATATCGAGGCCGTGGTTGCGCTTTGTGTCTGACCGCGTGTATGGGTAAGGACGTACGATACGGACGCGCCGGCGCTTAACTTATAACGCGCGATATTGTAATATAACACGGGGTTTACATGGACGAGCTTCCGATAGTAAAACAACTTAGAGAAGAGCTTC
>SCQA01000064.1 GCA_004298725.1 bacterium | reverse complement strand
TTAAGGGTGTCTCTAAAAATTAGAAATTTTTTCCGAGGTCGAGGCGGGGCGAAATAAAAAGCGGAGCATAATGCGAATATATGAGCATTTTTATTTCGTCCTAACAAAGAGATCGGGAAAAAGGGCGATTTTTAGAGGCACCCTTAAACCGCTTACAACGAAATTCAAAACAGTGTTTAGGCTTAAGCTCATTAAAGGACATCGTAATACATGAAAGAACATATAAAAACCGACATACTTATAGTCGGAGCAGGCATTGTCGGGCTTGCCGTGGCAAGGGCATTTACCTTAAAACATCCCCAGCTTAAAATTATTATCATAGACAAAGAGCCGAGGCTTGCGGAGCACGCAAGCGGAAGAAACTCCGGCGTAATACACGCCGGTTTTTATTACTCGCCGGACAGCCTTAAAGCAAAACTTACCCTTGAAGGCAACCGCCTGCTTACGCAGTATTGCCTTAAAAACAACATCGCCATTAACAGGTGCGGCAAGGTAGTGGTTGCAAAAAACGAAGATGAACTGAAATCGCTTGATGAACTTAAAAGGCGCGGCGAAAAGAACGGAGTTCCACTGGAGATGGTGAATGAAGCAGAGCTTACCAAAATAGAACCTAACGCCAGAACATATAAAAAAGCGCTTTATTCTCCGTCAACTTCAACGGTAAACCCGAGAGAAGTGGTCGAACAAGTAGCGAAAGATTTAAAAAACAAGGCAGATATTTTCTTAAATGAGCCTTTTTTGAAACGCGACGGCGCATCCGCCGTCTTGACAAGAACAAAGCGCATATCCTACAATCATCTTATAAATACAGCAGGACTTTACGCGGATAAGGTAGGGCATGAGTTCGGCGTAGGGCTTAAATACACGCTTATACCGTTTAAAGGGTTATACATGGAGTATAAAGACCACTCTCTCATAAAAAAACACATATACCCGGTGCCGGACAGCAGAAACCCGTTTCTCGGCGTTCACTTCACCTGCACCGTGGACGGACACGTAAAGATAGGCCCAACCGCCATACCGGCCTTTTGGCGGGAAAATTACAAGGGGTTTGACAATTTCAAGCTTAACGAGATCTTTCACATACTCTTTAATGAAGCCCGCCTTTTCATATCGAACTCTTTTAATTTTCGCGCCCTTGCCCTTGAAGAGACAAAAAAATTCTACGGCGAGTACATGAAAAAACAGTCCGCACTGCTCGTAAAAAAAATAGACATATCTTTATTCGGCGGGTATTTAAAGCCCGGCATAAGGGCGCAGCTCATAAACACCGAAGACATGTCAATTGTAATGGACTTTGTCGTCGAGCACGCGGAAAATTCCACCCACGTATTAAACGCCGTCTCGCCGGCCTTCACTTGCGCTTTCTCGTTCGGAAACTTTGTCGTTGACAAAGTGGCGGAAAAATTTATAATTGGTTAGTAATTTTAATACGTTAAGCGATGCGGCCGCTTTAGCGTTCCCCGCATACGCGGAGATGAACCGTTAATACAGACATTTTCGCTGATGACGATTGTATGCGCGCGTTTTAACGCGCGCATATTTTTGCTTGGCCGTCGTTTCGCCATTAAATTACTTTGCCTGAAAAAACAACGCGTCATGCCGTTCGTTCCCAACTTCAGAAATTCTTCCTGTCTTTTAGCCGTACTTTGGCGCGCAGTAAAAATTCAAACCCGAGCATGATTAGCGGTGCGGTATGGAAGCCATAATATTAGCCGGAGGGTTCGGCACACGACTTAAAAGCGTTGTAAGCGACGTGCCAAAACCAATGGCCGATATAAACGGAAGGCCGTTTTTGGCTTACCTGCTAAGCGCCCTGTCGCTATCCGGCGTAAGCAAGGCAATATTGTCGGTAGGCTACAAACATGACGTAATTCAAAATTATTTCGGCGACAAGTATAAAAATACTGCTAT